>NZ_CP016207.1:1727730-2007206 GCF_001683375.1 Streptococcus sp. oral taxon 064
CTCCTGTGAAAAGCAAGTATATTATTGCCAGCGACTCATCTTTCGCCCCATTCGTCTTTCAAAATTCAAGCAATCAATACACCGGTATTGATATGGATCTTATCAAGGCCATTGCCAAAGATCAAGGTTTTGAAATTGAGATTACCAATCCAGGATTTGATGCAGCCATTAGTGCTGTTCAAGCTGGACAAGCAGATGGTATCATTGCTGGTATGTCTGTAACAGATGCTCGTAAGGAAACCTTCGACTTCTCAGAATCATACTACACAGCAAATACGATTCTCGGTGTGAAAGAATCAAGCACAATTGCTTCTTATGAAGACCTCAAGGATAAAACTGTCGGTGTTAAAAACGGAACTGCTTCTCAAACGTTCCTTACTGAAAATCAAAGCAAATACGGCTATAAGATTAAAACTTTCGCAGATGGCGCTTCTATGTATGACAGTCTGAATACTGGATCTATTGATGCCGTGATGGATGATGAGCCAGTTCTCAAATATTCTATCAGCCAAGGGCAAAAATTGAAAACGCCAATCGCTGAAACTCCAATCGGTGAAACAGCCTTTGCGGTTAAAAAAGGAACAAATCCAGAATTGATCCAGATGTTCAATAATGGACTTGCGAACCTCAAAGCTAACGGTGAATTCCAAAAGATTCTTGACAAGTATCTAGCTAGCGAAACTTCAACTGACTCTACAAGTACAGTTGACGAAACTACTATCTGGGGCTTGCTTCAAAACAACTACAAACAACTCCTTAGTGGACTTGGAATCACTCTTGCTCTAGCTCTTATCTCATTTGCAATTGCCATTGTCATCGGGATTATCTTTGGTATGTTTAGCGTTAGCCCATACAAATCACTTCGTCTGATCTCTGAGATTTTCGTTGACGTTATCCGTGGTATCCCATTGATGATTCTTGCAGCCTTCATCTTCTGGGGTATTCCAAACTTCATCGAGTCCATTACAGGCCAACAAAGTCCAATCAATGACTTTGTAGCTGGTACTATCGCCCTCTCACTCAATGCAGCTGCTTATATCGCTGAAATTGTTCGTGGTGGGATCCAAGCTGTTCCAGTTGGCCAAATGGAGGCCAGCCGCAGTCTTGGTATCTCTTACGGAAAAACCATGCGTAAGATTATCTTGCCACAAGCAACTAAATTGATGTTGCCAAACTTTGTCAACCAATTCGTTATCGCTCTCAAAGATACAACCATCGTGTCTGCTATCGGTTTGGTGGAACTTTTCCAAACTGGTAAGATCATCATCGCCCGTAACTACCAAAGTTTCAAGATGTATGCAATCCTTGCTATCTTCTATCTTGTAATTATCACGCTTTTGACTAGACTAGCGAAACGCTTAGAAAAGAGGATTCGTTAATGGCAAAACTAAAAATTGATGTAAATGATTTGCATAAGTATTATGGAAAAAACGAAGTTTTAAAAGGCATTACTACTAAGTTCTATGAAGGAGATGTTGTCTGTATCATCGGTCCTTCCGGTTCTGGTAAATCCACATTCCTCCGTAGCCTTAACCTTCTTGAGGAGGTAACGAGTGGCCACATCACAGTAAATGGTTATGATCTGACTGAAAAATCAACCAATGTCGACCATGTTCGTGAAAACGTGGGAATGGTCTTCCAACATTTCAACCTCTTCCCTCACATGTCAGTCCTAGAAAATATCACTTTTGCACCTATTGAACACAAACGAATGACCAAAGAAGAAGCTGAGAAATTGGGGATGGAGTTGCTGGAGAAAGTCGGTCTTGCAGACAAAGCTAATGCTAACCCAGATAGCCTATCAGGTGGTCAAAAACAGCGTGTAGCTATCGCTCGTGGACTTGCCATGAATCCTGATATCATGCTCTTTGATGAGCCAACTTCCGCTCTGGACCCTGAAATGGTTGGAGATGTACTGAATGTTATGAAGGAATTGGCGGAACAAGGCATGACCATGATCATCGTAACCCATGAGATGGGATTTGCTCGTCAGGTGGCTAACCGTGTTATCTTTACGGCTGATGGTGAATTTTTAGAAGATGGAACTCCAGATCAAATCTTCGATAACCCGCAACACCCTCGTCTAAAAGAGTTCTTGGACAAGGTCTTAAATGTATAAAACAAAACTGTAAGGTTCTCCTTACAGTTTTTTAATTGCGTATTGGATTTTTTGTTTTTTTTGAAAATTATGATAAAATAAAAACTATGATAATGAGGAAATCTCATCCCTAGTCCAACTAGGAAAAAATATAGAAATTAGGTAGCTAGATGTCATCAAAGGTTATTGTTACAATTTTCGGTGCGAGTGGAGATTTAGCCAAACGCAAACTCTACCCTTCCCTTTTCAGACTCTATAAATCAGGCAATCTCTCTGAGCATTTTGCTGTTATCGGAACAGCTCGTAGACCTTGGAGTAAGGAATATTTTGAATCTGTAGTTGTAGAGTCCATCCTTGATTTGGCAGATAGTACCGAGCAAGCCCAAGAATTTGCCAGCCACTTCTACTATCAAAGCCATGATGTGAATGATACTGAACATTACATTGCTTTGCGCCAATTACAAGCTGAGCTGAATGAAAAATACCAAGCTGAACACAATAAGCTCTTCTTCTTGTCTATGGCGCCTCAGTTCTTTGGAACCATTGCCAAGCACCTCAAATCTGAAAACATTGTTGATGGCAAAGGTTTTGAGCGCTTGATCGTTGAGAAACCATTTGGTACAGACTACGAAACAGCTAGCATACTCAATGAAGATCTCCTTGCGGCCTTTGATGAGGAGCAAATCTACCGTATCGACCATTACCTAGGTAAAGAGATGATTCAGAGTATCTTTGCTGTTCGTTTTGCCAACATGATCTTTGAGAATGTTTGGAATCGCGAACACATCGATAATGTTCAGATTACCTTTGCAGAGCGCTTGGGTGTTGAAGAACGCGGTGGCTACTATGATCAATCTGGTGCCCTTCGTGATATGGTGCAAAACCATACTCTTCAACTCCTCTCTCTTCTAGCCATGGATAAACCAGCTAGCTTTACAAAGGATGAGATTCGTGCTGAAAAGATAAAGGTCTTTAAAAACCTCTATCATCCAACTGAGGAAGAATTGAAAGAACAGTTTATTCGTGGTCAGTATCGCTCTGGTAAAATCGATGGCATGAAATACATTTCCTATCGTAGCGAGCCAAATGTCGATCCTGAATCTACAACAGAAACCTTTGCATCTGGTGCCTTCTTTGTAGACAGCGATCGTTTCCGTGGTGTTCCTTTCTTCTTCCGAACAGGGAAACGTCTGACTGAAAAAGGGACTCATGTCAATATCGTCTTTAAACAAATGGACTCTATCTTTGGAGAACCATTAGCGCCAAATATCTTGACCATCTATATCCAACCAACTGAAGGATTCTCTCTCAGCCTAAATGGGAAGCAAGTCGGTGAAGAATTTAACCTAGCTCCAAGCTCTCTGGATTACCGTACAGATGCTACTGCTACTGGAGCCTCACCAGACCCATACGAGAAATTAATCTACGATGTTTTGAACAACAACTCAACCAATTTTAGCCACTGGGATGAGGTAAGTGCTTCTTGGAAATTGATTGACCGTATCGAAGAGCTCTGGGCAGAAAACGGAGCTCCACTCTACGATTATAAAGCTGGAAGCATGGGGCCACAAGCTAGCTTTGAATTACTTGAGAAGTATGGAGCTAAATGGACCTGGCAACCAGATATCGCCTATCGTGAAGATGGCCGTTTAGAATAGCAAAAATATCCTGCAAGATTGACTTGCAGGATATTTATTTTGTATTAAATCAAGCCTTCTAAGAGACCCTTCATAAAGTTTTCTGAGTTAAATTCCCCTATATCATCGATTTTTTCACCAAAACCAATCAATTTCACTGGGATATTGAGTTCTTCACGGATAGCTAGTACAACACCACCTCGGGCAGTTCCGTCAATTTTTGTCAAAACAATTCCAGTCAATGGTGTTATCTTAGAAAATTCCTTAGCTTGTACTAAGGCATTCTGTCCAGTTGAAGCATCGAGTGCCAGGAAGGTTTCATGAGGTGCTTCAGGAACGACACGTTTGATAATGCGACCAATCTTTTCCAACTCGGCCATGAGGTTATCCTTGTTTTGCAGACGCCCTGCTGTATCAATCATAAGGATATCAATCCCTTCAGCTACAGCACGTTGCATCCCATCAAAGACCACGCTTGCTGGATCAGCCTTTTCAGCTCCCGTCACAACCGGAACATCCACACGTCGACCCCATTCAGCTAGCTGGGCCACAGCACCCGCACGGAAGGTATCTGCCGCAACCAACATGACTTTCTTGCCAGCTTGTTTGTAGCGATGAGCTAATTTCCCGATAGAAGTTGTTTTCCCAACACCATTGACTCCGACAAAGAGCATGACTGTCAAACCATCTTGGAAATGGATTTGTTCATCGTAGTTGCCATCCTTTTCGTAGAGCTCGACCAATTTCTCGATAATGACACGACGGAGCGCATCAGGCTTCTTAGCATTTTCGAGTTTGGCTTCATAACGTAGTTCTTCTGTTAGGTTCGAAGCGACTTGCACACCGACGTCGCTCAAGATGAGCAGTTCTTCCAATTCTTCGAAGAATTCTTCATCGACAGAACGGAAGTTGGCAAAGAAGGCATTCAAACGAGCTCCGAATCCCGTACGGGTTTTCTTTAGACTGCGGTCATATTTTTCCTGCACGGTTTCTTCAACCTGAGGAAGTTCTTCTTCTACGTCTTCATCCCCTAGCTCTTCTCCAGTTTCTAGAGATTCTTGGCTCTCTTCTTCGAAAAATTCTTCAAGCTCTTGGCCTTGCTCTGTCTCATTAGATTCTAACTCAACTTTTTCTTGAGCCATTTCCTCGACTGCTTCTGGTTCAATCACTTCTTCTGTCAAGACCTGAGGAAGTTCTTCTTGAGCAAGAGTTGCTTCCACTTTGTCACTTCCTGTCCCTTCCTGACTTGTTTCTTCGAGAGCCGTTTGATTTTCTTCAACCTCTTCTGACAAATCAATATTTTCCAGAGCTTCTTTTACAATATCTTCGATTTTCGGCTCTTCTTTTTTCCCGAATAAACGATCAAATAATCCCATATTCTAATTCTCCTTTAACACGTATTCTTCGATAGCCCAAGCAACGGCTTCCTCGTCGTTGGTCATTGGGGTAATCACATTGGCAACTGCCTTAACCGCAGGAACTGCATTTTGCATGGCAACTCCCAGACCTGCCCATTCAATCATGGAAAGGTCATTGGCCTCGTCCCCACAAGCCATGACTTGACTTTGATTGATTCCTAAGTGTTTAATTAATTTCGCTAAACCTGTTGCTTTATGAACATTCTTTGGTGACCACTCTAGCAACATTTCACGTGATTTAAAGATTTCATATTGGTCAAATAATTCTGGTGAAATCTTCTGAATGGCTGCATCCAAAGGTTCTTGGGCAAAGGCAGTCACACATTTATTATATGTCATCTGACTAGATAGATCTTCAAAAGCGACAGGTACGAAAGTCAGGGCTGGGTTGAACTTAGCATAGAGACTTTCTTGGTCCGACTGGATTTGATAGACTGTTCCTTCTGAAATGGCATCTAACGGTAATCCTAGTTTTTCAGTTTCCTCGTACAATCGTGCCACATCGTCGATTGAAAAGACGGTTTTATCGAGAATCTCTCCTGTATTTTTCTGTACCAGACCACCATTAAAGGTGATGGTGTACTCGTCCTCCAGACCATCAGTCCCTAGCTCATGGAGAAAGAAATCCATAGCCTTCAAAGGACGACCTGTTGTCAGAACGACCTTGATGCCACGATCACGCGCAGCTTTGAGGACCTCCTTGGTACGTTCTGTTAGCTTTTTATCCGTTGTCAGCAAGGTACCATCCAAGTCCAATGCAATCAATTTAATATCTGCCATTACAAGCCCTCCATATAAGTCATCACTGACTGGTCCTTATGGTGGCCAATCACTGTTTCTGCTAATTCTAAAATCTCTGGTCGCGCATTTTCAGGAGCGACTGGGTGTCCCACAACCTGCATCATGTGAAGGTCATTGAGATTGTCGCCAAAAGCCATGACCTGATCCATGGTTAGAACAAGTTTTTTTGCCAGCTCAACAATAGCCACACCCTTATCAACGTAGTCCAAGACAATATCGATGGATTCAAAACCTGTTGTCATGGCTTTTACACCAGGAACGTTTTTGTTGACCCAGGCCTCTCCAGCTTCTATCGTATCTTCTGTGAAGTTCGTAGTGAATTTAAAAATCTCATCCTTAATAGCTTCCAGACGCGTTACTTTTTGAATGTTTTCATTGTAGTGACGGCTAAACTTGAGATAGGTCTCATCGACTGTATCCAATACATAACAAGCTTTTTTCCCCGTCAGCAACATTTTTCTTTCATCAAAATAGGGTGATTTCTTTAAAGCTTCAAAAGTGCTCAAGTAAAAATCCCGAGACATAGTAGCCTCATACATATCCTCACCATGAAACTCAACATAGCTCCCATTTTCAGCTATAAAAATCACTTCATCACACACATCCGCAAACAACTTTTTCAGGGACAAGATACCGCGACCTGAAGCCACTGCAAAATAAATCCCCTTTTCCTTGTAGGAAACAAGTACGTTTTTAAGGCGTTCCATATCAAACCGACCCTCTCCATCTAGAAAGGTTCCATCCATATCGGTTGCTACAAGTTTAATCATAAAATCCTTCATACTCCAATTGATAAATCTATCTTCTATTATACCATAGATAAGTTTAAAAAGTTCCAGTACAGCAGGAAAGCACTACTTTTTCGGAGAAACTTCAAAGGGCCTAAAAATTAGAATTGTAAAACTTTTTTCAGATAGTTTAAAAAGTTTGTATTCCCCTACCCTTTTCTCTATAATGGAGAGAAAGGAGATGACTATGACAGAAATAAAACATGAAATTGATGCTAACTTTGCAGGACGACTCAATATCCTACGCGCAGGTGTTCTGGGCGCCAATGATGGAATTATTTCCATCGCTGGAGTCGTTATCGGCGTTGCCAGTGCGACAAGCAATATCTGGATTATCTTTTTATCAGGTTTAGCGGCTATCCTCGCTGGTGCTTTCTCTATGGCCGGTGGCGAATATGTCTCTGTATCCACTCAGAAAGACACGGAAGAAGCCGCTGTTGCTAGAGAACAGTTGCTCTTGGATAAGGATATCGAATCTGCAAAACAATCCCTCTATGCTGCCTACCTTCAAAACGGTGAGTGTGAAACGTCAGCCCAACTCTTGACCAACAAGGCCTTTTTAAAAAATCCACTCAAAGCCTTGGTCGAAGAAAAGTATGGAATCGAGTATGAAGAGTTTACCAACCCTTGGCATGCTGCTATCTCTAGCTTTATTGCCTTTGTACTGGGAAGCCTTCCTCCTATGCTTTCAATCACCGTCTTTCCAAGTGACTATCGTATTCCTGCTACTGTTTTTATTGTGGCCCTTTCCCTTCTCGTCACCGGCTATACCAGTGCTAAACTAGGCAAGGCACCTACGAAAACTGCCATGATCCGCAACCTCTGTATCGGACTTCTCACCATGGGTGTAACCTTCCTCTTGGGACAACTCTTTAGCATTTAAGATAAAAGAAATACCTCGACAAGCATCGAGGTATCTTTTTTACATTTGCACAATCTTGCGATAGCTTCTTGAGGTAATCATAAAGATTAAGACATAGACGATGAGGAAGATAGCACAGATGGACAGAGTGACTGTCAACATCATGGTCGCATCTAGGACCCCAATGACTTTTAGGATGAGACTAAGCATATGATAGGCAAAGGCAAGGTGTAGGAAGGCAAAGAGCAATGGGAGGAAGAAAACAGTTAGGACCTGTTTATTAATGGTTTGCTTGATTTGCTTTTGATCGAGACCGACCTTTTGCAAAATGATAAAGCGTTCACGGTCTTCATAGCCTTCAGAGATTTGTTTGTAGTAGATGACGAGAACTGTTCCCACCATAAAGATGATGGAGAGGAAGATACCGATAAAGAAGGTCCCACCAAAGAAAGCACTCATCTGCGCACTACTATCAGCCAGATTGCTTCCGTAAATAAAGCTTCCTTCTTTGCTTGATTCTCTATTAAAATCATCAAGGAATTTTGAATAGTCATCTGCAAGTTTGAGTTGCTCTTCCTCACTAGCTGTTACATTCATACCACCATAGTATTGATTAAAAATGGAAGAATTAGGATGCTGGTCAAGAAAGGCTTTCAAGTCAGGAACAACCAGATAGTTATAGTCCGAAGTTAGAATATTGTACTGATTTGGGACATGTTCAAGAATAAAATCTTTTTTGATTTCTTCCTTTATTGTATAGGTCTGGTCATTTAGAGTCAGTTCTTTCTGTCCTTGAAGTTCTTTGTTCTTAGTAAACAATCCAACTTCCTTTCCTGAAAGTGCAAGTTTTTGGCCCGTCATATTCTCATAGTCTTTTTGGTCAAAGACCATAAAAATAGTTTTCGGTTGAACACGATTTTGACCTTTCTCAAAGATTGTCAATTTCGTACCTTCTTGGTTTGCTACACCAAAGCTACTGTATGTAAGGACTTCTTTCTTTGTGACAGTCAATCCTTTATCGCTAGCATACTGGTCTAGGAGTTTATTTATGTCTTCTTTTTCAACATTCTGCCCTGTAATTCCAAAATCATGTGGATTCATGACTTTCTTGAAAGTTTCAGAGCCTTTAAAGATACTCGTTGCAGCAGACATAGTCACCAAGACCATGGTTGAGAGAATAGCAATCGTCGCTAGACCAACAGCATTTTTCTTCATACGAAAAATGAGATTGGATACGGAAATCATGTTGTTAGGTTGGTAATAGTAACGCTTGTTTTTCTTCAAGATTTGTAGGAAAACTGTGATTCCTGCATTGAAGAGAAGATAAGTTCCCAAAATTACCAACAAGACTGCTACAAAGAAAATCAGAACAGCAGAAAGTGGATTTTCAACTGTTACTGCTAGGTAGTAGCCAGCTCCCATACTAATCAAACCTAGTATAGTTTGAAGACCTAAGAAACGTCCTTTTTTCTCACCACTGGCTTTTTCACGAGAGAGTTGAAGGGCATTCATGCGTGCGATGCGAAAGGCATTGATAAAAATTAGACCTAGGAAGATAGCTCCAAAGACGATGAGAACTAGGATGAAGACAATTGGTTGGAAAGTCGAAACGAGCTCCACTTTCATTTTCATCAGCTTCAGAAGAAGGGCAAAGATTAGCTTATCAAAGAGAGCTCCTAGACCGAGACCAGCTGTCAAGGTTAAGGAACCAAAAATAAGAAGCTCCTTAAAAACCATACTGATCAAATGGCGCTTTTCAAGCCCCAGCATACCATATACACCCAGCTCCTTGGAGCGGTTCTTCATGACAAAACTATTGGCATAAAGTACAATAATTCCAGAAGCGATGGTAACAACTACCATACCGAGAGCAAGGGTCATAGAGATAGTTTCTCCCCCTCGAATCTTACCAATGTTAGGATTAAGTGACAGTGAGTAAAAGAGATAGGTGATGGTCACAGCTAAGAGAACTGCTAAAGCAAAGGGATAGTAGAGTTTGCGGTTTTTGATTAAGTTCGAAACCGCTAACTTATTGGTCAATCGAAACATACTAATTCACCTCACTTGCCATGACAGTCAAGGTATCAGAGATTTCCTGGAACATCTGACGTTCTGTCTTGTCTCCACGGTAGATTTGATTGTAAAGAATGCCGTCCTTGATAAAGAGAACGCGCTTGGCCCTGCTGGCTGCTGCCGTTGAGTGAGTTACCATGAGAATGGTTTGGCCACGTTCATTGATTTCATCAAAAACATCCAGAAGAGCTGCAGATGACTTGGAGTCAAGAGCTCCTGTTGGCTCATCCGCAAGAAGAATTTCAGGTTCAGTGATGATGGCGCGTGCTACTGCTACCCGCTGTTTTTGACCACCAGAGATCTCGTAAGGGTACTTCTCTTGCAATTGGTTGATGCCCAAATTTTCAGCAGTCACTACCAATTTCTTCATCATCTCTGTGATAGGTTTTCGTGATAACACTAACGGAAGCAATATATTGTCCTTAACAGACAAGGTATCTAGCAAGTTAAAATCTTGGAAGACAAATCCCAACTTCTCACGACGGAAACTCGAAGCTTGTGAATTTTTAATAGTGGCTGTGTCGGTTCCGTTGAGGTAAACCTGCCCGCGAGTTGGTTTATCCAGCATAGCTAGGATGTTGAGCAGGGTTGATTTTCCAGAACCAGACTCACCCATGATGGCAACGTAGTCACCCTTCTCTACGGTAAAGTGAATATCCTTAAGGGCTTCTACTTGGTTGCCTTGGAAACGTGTTTTATAGATTTTTTGAACGTGTTTTACATCTAAAAGTGTCATGATTTTCTCCTTCTTAATATCCCATCAATTGAAACTGTGCTTGCATCATAGCGCATCCCAGTTGAACACGCTCGATATCTTTTTGACTTGGTTTTCTTGTTTTCTTATGTAAGATTCTTTTCATGGTTTTGCTCCTTTGTTCTTTATGAGTCTAGTTTATCTCAAAAAAAGAGGTCTTGCCATAACCTAACCTTACAAAAGAGACTTTAATCTTACATTTTTGTAAGATTAAAAAAAACAAGCAATTTCGCTATCAATATTTTACCATAAAAGAAAGGCAAGAAGAAAACCCTTGCGGATGCAAGGGTTAAAATTCACTATTCAGTCTGAATCAATCAGTAAGAAATGTAGCTACAATTTGATGATGTATTCTTTCAATTAATTATATTTCTATATAAGCAGAACAGTTTTCTTCTAAAGAAAAGTCTTCTTTTATCAACAAGGTTAAATCTTTTGAAGTCAAATTTTCACTTTGATCAATTCGAACTGCTTGATTCATTATTAAATCTTCATAAAGATTTCGAACAAAACGACCGTTAGAAAAATTGGTAAGATTACTTTCTAACTTATCATTAAAATAATTTAATAATATTTCTTTCAACTTATCGTCTATCTGGTAGTCATCTTTTCTTGCTATAGTTTCAAGAATATCTAACAATTCTGTAGAAGAATAATTTTCAAAATTAATAAAATAATTAAAGCGAGACTTCAGACCAGGATTCGATTCAAAAAAATGATTCATTGGATCAGTATATCCTGCAACAATAACAATTAGATCATCTCTTGAATCCTCTAGAGCCTTTGTCAATTCTGTTAAACATTCTCGTCCATATGAATCCGTATTGTCATTTTCTGTAATACTATAAGCTTCATCTATGAATAAAACGCCACCTTTTGCTTTTTCAATGACACTTTTTACTTTTAAAGCAGTTTGACCTTGATAACCAGCGATTAAATCTGTTCTGGAGACTTCGGTAAAATGCCCCTTTGAAAGAAGGCCTAATTGATAATACATCCGACCTACAATTCTGGCCACTGTCGTCTTTCCAGTACCAGGATTCCCCATAAACGCCATATGTAAAGTTCTCTTTGGTACTTTTAGCCCAGACTCTTTTCTTTTGGACTGAACCTTTTGATATATAACTAACCTCGAAACTTCCTCTTTAACTTTTTGTAAACCAACTAATTGATTTAATTCCTTCATCAATTCATCCAAAGAAGAGTTGTTACGTTTTCCTAACTCCTTCCCTAGTATTTCAAAAAGATAAGAGTAACCTAAATAACAAGCTAAATTATCAGATAATTCTTTTAGCGTTTGACTTATCTTGCTTATTTTATTCTCTTTTTGAAATAAATATATAGATTTATATAAATCTGCTACTTTATTTGTGTCTGAATGATCAATTATAATCTCATTCACTTTTGTGAGAAAAGTCGACTCATTACCCAGTTGTCGATCCAATTTTTTGGCGCTCTCAATTAGTTTATCACGGGATATAGTCATAATCTACCTCAAAAACATAAAAAGTAAAGCAATAATTAACATTCCAATAGATACTCCAGATATGATAAAAACTGTAAGTAGTCGATTGGAAATAAGTTGAATTTGTTCTTTACTTTCTTTCAACTCTCTTCTGAGTTCTTCAATCTCAGCAGTGTGAGAGACTGGTTCCAAAGGAAGCTGACTAACAGCGCCCTCTAAGTTGACAATTCTATCATCTAGTGTAGAAAGTCGTTCCTCATGTTCGACGATAGAATTTTTACTTTTTTCTTCGTTAAATTTCTCTTTAAACTGCTTAAGAGCTTCTAATGTTAATTTTTGTTTCTCTATGGTTTTATCAATACGAGCCTGCTCTTTCAGAATTTTTTTGTTGTTATGTTCAATGGCAGCTACAGAAGAAAGAATAGCTTGAATATAATCTTTATCCAGCGCTTCTAAAGCTTTATAAACTTGACCAAATTCTTCAATAAGTGTTTGTTGATTATCATAAAATTTTGAAATGTAATTTTGAGTTTGTTCAACTAACGTATTAAACTCGTTTCCTGTCACTCCATGTTCAGCAAACTCAAAACCGAAGAAATCATCGTGAGTTCTAACTTTATCAAAATACAGTTCATCTTGACTTTGTTCAGCAAACTCTTTCAGATGCTCTTTCGCTTCATCGAAATCATGTTTGCTAATGTTTATTTCAAATTTTTCCTGTTCTTGCTCAACTACTTCTTGTTCCATATTTATCTCCTTAATCTAGTAAATCTTGTAATAATGCATCAATCTCATCAAAGTCACTTTTTTCGTCTCTTGTAGATTCTTCAAAAATATCTGATAGCTTTTCTTTCATTATTGAAGCAGCCATATCGTGTCTTTCCTTAATAGTATTGATAACAGAATCTTGTTCTACTTGAAGCTTTATGCTCTTTACATCTAGTAATTGATCTTTGATTACTAACATTTCATTATTTTGATCAATTTTCTTAGAACTTAATTCAGTAATCTGTTTATTGACAATTTGCTGATCAATCATTTTTAATACAAAAGCGCCAATAATTCCAGATAAGGTCGCTCCCATAAAAGTTCCAATAACACTGCCGATTGTTCCTAAAAGTGGTATAGAAACAGCTAGGACTGGAAAACTAGCTGTGAGAGAAGCTCCTAAAGTTTCTCCTAGTACAATTGCCCCAGTAGCCGATAAACCAGCAACAACAATTTTACCGATTTCTAGCATCATTATCTGAACACTTTTTTCTTTGTTATCTGGATTGTTTAGATAATCAATTGCTTCTTTTAATGACTTCCAACCTTGGTGAATAAATGTCCAAGCTTTAAGAAAAGTGTTAATTACAGGTCCAACTATCGCAGAAGCTATCATCGTAACCACTGATTTCCCAACGTTTAATAAGTGGTTTGATAAGTTGTTTACAAATGAAATGATGGCCTCTTTTATCTTTTCAATAAAAGTTGATAAGTTTCTCTCTGTCTCTTTAAGCCAAGAGATAAATTTTGAAATTAACTCTCGCAAAAATTCTGATAGTAACTGTAAAAGAGCTGCTTTAAAAGCTTTTCCTGAAACTTTTAAAGCCTCGTCACGTCGTGATTTTTTACCAGATTTTATAGCTCGCTTCTCAGCTTCATCTCTTACTCTATCGTATTCCTCGCGTGCCTCTTTATCTTTCTCAATTAACTGTTTCTCTTCTTTTGAACTAATATTATGGACTTCTCTAGCGTATTGCCCTTTAGAATTTGGATTATCAAATAATTCAGTTGTAGATTGATCACCCTTCGCTTGATTAACTTCACTCCTAATTTCGTTAAGGTTAACTTTACTATTTGCAAAAGCAATCTGCTCTTCCTTTGTCAAAAAAGCATTTGCCTTTGGATCACGTATAATCTCTCCTGCAGAAACTGTATGATCCATCTGAGTTCCTTTTTCTTTTGAACCTGTTGGTCGTCCTGCGTCAAATGGTTTTCTCGCATCTTTGGTTAAAGTATTTACAATTTTTCCTGAACGAGTTGAGTGTGTTTTAATATTTCCTAAGTCATCTTTAACAAAATTATTTTGCCAAGTATCGTATCTTTCTTGATAATCGACATCTCTATTATGAGTTGCTAGTTTTCCTTTTTCAAAATTTTCAGCAGTTTGTATATGTGCGTCTTTTCGTAAATCTAGAGTTTGACCGTTGTTATCTTTAATAAACTCTTCACCTATTTGGGCAGCAAGTTGAAGTTGTACTTGTTCCCAAACTATATTTTCAATAGATTCTTGAAGGTATTCATTATTTTGTAATTTTTCTCTATCTATATCAACTTGCTCTATGTGTTCAACAACATCCTTAAGGTTATTTTCTAAAGAATTTTCTATTTCAAGTAACTGTTCATAGTCAAAGTCAATTTCAGAACTTTGTAATTCAAACGTTTTATTTTCGTTAGCCATATTAATCTCTCTAAATTATTGTATTCACTGATTTATTATACCATTTCAGGATTTGATTTGACAAGTTTAAAAAAACTTCGTCCTCTTGGACGAAGTTCATGCTTCAACTATTATCACCAAAACCATCCATCATTGTCTTCAATGGCTTGGGCTTCCTTGCGTTTGCGTGGTCCTGTTCCATACATTTCTGCTTCGATTTCTTCCTTAGTTGGCAGGATAGAGGCTAGGATGATGTAGATAATCACGCCAATCCCAAAATTTGATATGGTAAAAATAGCAAAGAGAAAGCGAACTAGAGTCACATCAAAATTCCACTTGTCTGATAGACCAGCTAAAACTCCCGATACCATACTATTTCGTTTCATTTTATAAAATTTATTATTCATGATTTGTTCCTCTTTCGGTATTCTTACAAGTAGTATAGCATGAAACAGGTTCACAAACATCAGTCCTTAGGCCGATTTAAGATGACGAGTTTACCACGGCAGACGCCACAACGATAGCGTTTGGTATCAATCCTTCTCTTACGCTGATAACTTTGCTGGCAAGATTGGCACTGATAGACTAGGTAAGCACTTTGAGATTGTGTTTTCATGGGTGGTACATAGCGCAGTCCATCCACTTCTTTCAAAAGTTCTTTAAAATCTCGGTCCTTATGTCGATATCCTTTTTTCTGAAAATAAAGGTGATAGTGACAGAGTTCATGGCGCACGATTTTGCGAAAGACTTCCAAACCTAGTTCATTATAGACCTTGGGATTAAAGTCCAAATGCCCATCCTTGGGGAAAAATCGCCCACCTGTCGAACGTAGACGAGAATTCCACTGGGCTTGGTGTATAAAAGGTCTACCAAAGTCTTCGAGTGAAACAGACTGAACGTACTCAGTTAGATTCATCTGGAGCGAGGAGCGACAGATTGACTTTTTCACGCTCGGTATCGATTTTCTTAACCCAAACCGTTACCAAATCTCCAACAGACAACACTTGGCTGGGATGTTTGATAAATTTGCGACTCATATGAGAAATATGAATGAGGCCGTCTTCGTGAATCCCGATATCAACGAAGGCACCGAAGTCAACGACATTACGCACCACACCTTCCAGCTTCTGGCCGACTTTTAAGTCTTTGATATCCAAGACATCTTGGCGGAGTACAGGTGCGTCAAAGGAATCACGGAAATCTCGACCTGGTTTGAGAAGGTCGGAAATGATATCTTTAAGCGTTTCTGGTCCAAGATCCAGTTCTTGCGCCATCTCCTTGACTGATAGGGATTTAAGCTTATTTTGTGCTTCTTCATTCAAGTCCTTGATATCCAAGCGTTTGAAGAGCTCCTTAACCGCAGCATAGTTTTCTGGGTGAACTCCTGTATTATCAAGAATATTGCTACTTTCAGGGATACGGAGGAAACCAGCTGCCTGTTCAAAAGCCTTGGCACCCAGACGAGGAACCTTCTTAATCTGATCGCGTGAAGTGATTTTTCCCTCTTCCTCACGGTATTTGACGATATTTTCAGAAATGGTTTTATTGAGTCCAGCTACGTGGGAAAGAAGTGCTGGGCTGGCTGTATTGACATTGACACCGACTTGGTTCACCACGGTATCCACGACAAAGTCCAGACTCTCAGACAGTTTCTTCTGACTAACATCATGCTGGTACTGACCGACACCGATTGACTTGGGATCAATTTTGACCAATTCAGCGAGGGGATCTTGCAAACGACGGGCGATAGAGATAGCAGAGCGTTTTTCAACAGTTAATTCTGGAAACTCCTGACGAGCAAGTTCACTGGCAGAGTAAACGGAAGCGCCACTTTCATTGACGATAACATAGCTGACTTCAGGAAAATCTTTCAGAACTTCCGCCACAAAGGCTTCACTTTCCCGACTGGCCGTCCCATTTCCGATAGCAATAATTTCCACACCGTATTGACCAATCAAGTCCGACAAATCTTTCTTGGCTTCTTCGATTTGACGAGTTGATGCTGGTTTTACTGGATAAATGACTTGGGTCGTCAGCATTTTCCCTGTTGCATCAACAACAGCCAGCTTGGCACCTGTACGAAAGGCGGGGTCAAATCCTAGAACCACGCGCCCTTTCAGCGGAGCAACCAATAGGAGATTGCGCAGATTGTCTGAAAAGAGTTGGATAGCCCCTTCTTCTGCTTTCTCAGTCAATTCTGTCCGTATACGTCGTTCGATAGCAGGCAAGACCTTTTTCTTAACTGACTGTTGAACCACTTCATCTATATAGGTATTTTTCACCTTGAAACGGGCAGCAAAGAAAGCAAGAATACGATCTGTCGCGTGCTCAAAACCGACTTTTAAGACGCCTAGCTTCTCCCCACGGTTGAGAGCCAAGGTGCGATAGCCCTGCATGTTGCCAACTGTCTCTGAGAAATCATAATAAATCTGGAAAACTTGCTTCTCATCAAGACTCTCATCTTTGACTTTCGAAGTGATTTTAGAGTGTCTCAACACTTCCTGATAGGTCAGTGAACGCAAGGTCACATCTTCTGATAAGGCTTCAACTAAGATATCAACTGCTCCAGCCAAGGCTTCTTGAACTGTCGCAAATCCTTCACAGACAAACTTCTCAGCTTCTTTCTCTAAGCTAGTAACATTCTGCAAAATCAAGCGAGCAAGAGGAAAGAGTCCAGCTTCTCGGGCAATAGTTGCCTTGGTCCGACGCTTTTCCTTATAAGGAAGGTAGAGTTCTTCTACATCTGCTAATTTCTCAGCTGTCAGGATAGCATCTTCCAATTCCTTGGTTAGTTTGCCTTGTTCTTGTATCTTAGCTAAGACACCTTCCTTGCGGTCATTAAGATTAGTCAGACTTTTATCCAGGTCGATAATGGCCTTAATCGCCACCTCATCCAAACTACCAGTCATGTCCTTTCGATAACGCGCGATAAAGGGAATTGTCGCCCCCTCAGCCGTCAAACTTAGAACGGTATCGATTTGCTTTAAGGTTACTCCCAAATCTTGGGAGATTTTTTCATATTTTTTATCCATAAATCTATTATACCATAAGGAACTGCTCTTGTTTTGCCTTACCTGTTTTTGCATCTTTGATTATCAAAATAATCCCTTTTCAAGAAAATAATAGTATAATAGAGGTAGAATGTAGAAAAGAGGTAGGCCCATGGCTGTTAAATTTACAAAAACCGATGACTTGGACAAGATGTTTGAAGAATTTGCTAAACTTCCTGACTTAACACAAGTCAGTTTCCCAGATGACAAAGAAAAAAAAGAAAAAGTTGAGAAGAAAAAATAGATGATGATTTTCCAATCTCTTCCTCCTAGTGTATTACAAGCGGGAGCTATTTTTCTCTCCATCATGATTGAAGCCCTTCCCTTTGTCTTGATTGGAAGTCTCATTTCGGGATTGATTGAGGTCTATATCACACCTGATAAAGTTTATGAGTTTCTCCCTCGCAATCGTTGGGGGAGGATCTTTTTTGGTACCTTCATTGGCTTTCTCTTTCCTTCTTGCGAATGTGGAATCATTCCCATCATCAATCGTTTTCTGGAAAAGAAAGTGCCCAGCTACACGGCCGTTCCTTTTCTGGTGACTGCTCCCATTATCAATCCTATCGTTCTTTTCGCTACTTATTCTGCCTTTGGCAATTCCTTAAAAATTACCTTCTTGCGAGCTCTGGGAGCCATTGTAGTTGCTTTGGTATTGGGTATTTTTCTAGGATTTTTCTTGAAGGAATCTATTCAAAAAGAGAATCCTATCACTTGCCATGAACATGACTTTTCACACTTGAGTCCCGCTAGAAAAGTCTTTCAGGTCTTTATACAGGCTATTGATGAGTTTTTCGATATGGGGCGCTATTTGGTCTTTGGTTGTCTCTTTGCAGCTATCGTGCAGGTCTATGTCCCGACTCGGATTCTGACCTCTATCAGTGCTAGCCCACTCCTTGCGATTCTCTTGCTCATGTTTCTTGCCTTTCTCCTCTCGCTTTGTAGCGAGGCGGACGCCTTTATCGGAGCTTCTCTTCTCTCGAGCTTTGGCCTAGCACCAGTCCTTGCTTTTCTAGTCATTGGCCCCATGCTTGATATCAAAAATCTCCTCATGATGAAGCACTATCTCAAAGCGCGCTTCATCTGGCAATTCATGGGCGTCGTGACTCTGCTTGTCTTGCTTTATTCTTACATGATGGGGGTGATGTTATGATCCGTTTTATCATTCTACTGGGTTATTTTTCCCTAACTCTGTATCTGCAACTATCTGGCAAGCTCAGTCACTACATTAACCTCCACTATTCCTATCTAGTCTATATTTCTATGGTTCTTTCTCTTCTGTTGGCTCTGGTCCAATTCTACATCTGGATTAAGAAAATCAACTCTCACAGCCATATGGAAAGTCGTCGAGCTAGACAAATCAGCGTCCTTTTACTGTCTCTACCTCTCTTGATTGGAGTTGCCTTTCCGACAGTAAGTTTGGACTCGAGAACCGTATCTGCCAAAGGCTATCATTTCCCACTCGCTGAGGGAATCGATACAGCCATTCAAGCAAGTGAAGGCACATCCAGTCAATATCTCAAACCCGATACCAGTACCTATTTTTCCAAATCTGCTTATGAAAAGGAAATGAGGAAAACAGCTGATAAATACCTCTCCCAGGAAACCATTCAAGTCACAGACGAAAACTATTTGGAGGTCATGGAAGTTCTCTATGACTATCCTCAAGAGTTTGAAGGAAAGAAAATCGAGTTTACAGGCTTTGTTTATAACGATCCTAGCCATCCAGATAGCCAGTTCCTCTTTCGCTTTGGAATCATCCACTGTATCGCAGACTCTGGTGTATATGGACTCCTAACTAAGGGAAACTCACGCCAGTATCCTGACAATACTTGGATCACCGCTAGAGGAACCCTGACTCTTCACTACCATAAAGAACTCAAACAAAAACTCCCAACACTGGAAGTTGAGAGTTTCACAAAAGTAGACAAACCAGAAAATCCTTATGTCTATCGCGTGTTTTAATAAAAAGTAGCCTTTGTAGGCTACTTTTTTTGTCCATTATATGAATTTCATTCTATCTACTCTTTCGAATTGATAGCAAACTCTTACTCTCCACCCTTCCAGTTCCGAGCAATCTCTTCATCTTTCTGGAGTTGGTCTACGAGCTCGTCGATGGAGTCAAACTTGACCATATCTCGGACACGGTCCAGCCAGTAGACCATAACTGTCTCACCGTAAATATCGTCTGAAAAGTCGAAAATATTGACTTCAAAACGTGGTTCTTCACCATCAAAGGTAACATTTTTTCCAACACTTGCCATGCCACGATATCTCTGACGTTGCACTTCGATATCGACTACGTAAACACCATCTGCTGGCATGTAAGTTCGGTCTCTTAGAACTAGATTGGCTGTTGGATAACCAATAGTCCGCCCACGAGCATTTCCATGAACGACCATTCCACGAGATGGGAGCGGAGTGCCGAGCAGATGATTGACTTCCTTGACATCTCCATCAAGAATAGCTTGGCGAATCCGTGTAGAACTAATCTTGCCCTTTTCATCCTCAACTGGAGGAACAATGATAATCTCTCCATCAAAATAGTCCTTCAGTTCATCCGCAGTTTTCTTATCTGAGCCAAAGGTATAGTCAAATCCTGCTACAATAATCGCTGGTTTTAAAGCTCTAACATATGTATCAAAGAATTCTTGACCCGTTAAACTAGCAAATTTGCTACTAAATTCTAGCAAGAAAAGAGCCTCTACTCCGTGCCACTTCATCTTGTGCTCCCGCTCCTCATGATTAACGATGTGAAGCATGAGCTCAGGTTGGTAAGGTTGTAAGGCAAGTTTTGGCGATTCTGTAAAGGTCATCACGACAACTGGCAGATAGTCCTTCATCGAAGCCTTACTGGCCACTTCAAAAAGTTTCTGATGACCCTTGTGGATGCCATCAAAATAACCTAGTACAAGGACTGTTTTTCCCGGTACTGCAATATCTTTTTCGTTCTTAATAGGTACTGTTGTAATCATGAAACTATTATATCATAGAGCCAGTCTTTTCGCTAAGAGGAAATCCCAAATGTCGTTTTTTGCGCCTGAACTGACCTTGATAGACAATTCAAGCTATGAGTTTTTAAAAATAGCACCTCCTAAGAGATGCTATCGTTTGGTAACTAGTCTACTGTTTCTTCTAAGTCTTTTAACTTAACCGAGACAATTTTAGACACACCTGATTCTTGCATGGTCACTCCATAGATAGAATCAGCTGCCGCCATGGTCCCCTTACGGTGAGTCACGACGATAAACTGACTATCCTTGTCAAAGCGGTTGAGGTAATCCCCAAAACGTTTGACATTGGCTTCGTCCAGCGCAGCCTCTACCTCATCCAAGATGACGAAAGGAATGGTCTTAACTCGGATGATTGAGAAGAGCAGAGCCAGAGCAGATAGGGCTTTTTCACCACCACTCATGAGGTTGAGAGATTGGATTTTCTTACCTGGTGGTTGAACAGAAATCTCCACACCAGCTGTTAAAAGATCGCCCTCAGTCAATATCAAGTCTGCCTGACCACCGCCAAACATCTGTCTAAAGGTCACTTTAAAGGACTCACGAATAGCCTCAAAGGTTGATTTGAAGCGTTCCTTAACCTCATCATTCATCTCTGTGATGGTCACAAGAAGTAGGTTTTTAGCAGACAAAATATCATCTCGTTGGCTATTTAGAAAGTCTAGACGGTTGTGAACTTCTTCGTACTGTTCAATAGCATCCAAATTGACTGGACCGAGTGAGCGAATAGCTTTCTCTAAATCCTTAACCTCTTGCTCTGCCAGAGTGAGATTTTCCAGTTCATGCGCTTTTTCTAGCGCCTCATTATAGCTGATCTGGTACTGGTCTGTTAGTTGAGCTTGTAGATAGCGCAAGCGTTCGCTGACCTTTTCTTTCTTGGCTTCAGCACGTGTTTGTTTACGAATCCACTCCTCATTCTGCTGACGAGCCTGATCCAAATGGCTGGCAATATCATCCAGTTGACCCTCGATATCATCCAACTCAAACTGCTTGCGAATCAAACCTTGTTGGAGGTTTGTTTTCTGAGTTTTGGCCTCTTCCACCTGCTGACTTAGCAAATCCGTATCCACTTTCTCAAGATTATCAACCTTTTCTTGGAGGAGACGCTGAATCTCCTCTTGCTCGATATCCAGATTATCCAGTTCCTTACCTAGGCGTTCAATATCAGTCACTTCGTACCGCTTTTGTCCTTGCAGTTCGGACTTAAGCAAGCGCGCTTGAGAAATCTGTTCCTGCAAGTTTTGATAACGTTCTTGAATAGCGTTTTTGTTAGACTTAATCTCTTCAATCTCAGCTTCCAGATTTTGCTTTTCACTGGCGATAGTAGCGAGGCGCTCTTGGCATTTTTCCTTGTCCGCTTGCCAATCTCCTTCAGATAGGCGATTTAATTCCTCTTCTTGAAATTTCCAAAGCGTTTCCAGTTCTTCGACCTGCTGATTGGTTTGTTGATAAGCAAGATACAAGCCTTGCTCCTGAATACGAGCTTGCTCACCCTGAGATTTGATAGCTTCTAATCTTTCAGTCAATACCGCCATCTCATCTTGCAAGGTCTTCAAACTCGCTTCTTCTGACCGCAAGTTAGCTTCTTCCTCAGCAATTTCTTTTTGTAATTGCTCCAGCTCTGGCTTGATGAAAATACTGTTGTTTTGACGATTGGCACCCCCCGCGTAGGAACCACCTGTACGCAACTCTGTCCCATCAAGCGTCACCACACGAACCTGATAGCGAACTTGACGAGCTGCCGTACGCGCGTGTTCTACTGTGTCAAAGATAGCCGTCGTAGCAAGCAAGTTCTTAAAAATGGCTTCTAGTCTCTTATCAAACGACACCAACTCATCTGCCATTCCCAGAAATCCTGGACTTGCAGCGATAGCATCTTGGTTCTGACTAGAAATCGCACGAGCCTTGATAGTCGTCAACGGAAGAAATGTTGCACGACCGGCTCTGTTGCGCTTAAGGAAATCAATAGCCTTAGTCGCCGCGTTCTCATCTTCTACGATGATGTGCTGACTACTTGCTCCAAGCGCAATTTCTAGGGCAGTTTGATAATGAACATCAAAAGTCAAATGCTCACTGACTGCACCAATGATCCCACTAAGACGATCTTTTTCTTGAAGAACACTCTTAACACCCGCATAAAAATTACTATGATTTCTAAGGATATTTTCCAAACTCTGAGCTCTAGCCTGCTTGTTTTTTAGACTATCCAGACGGTCAAATAGTTGGCTCTGCTGGGCTTGGTAAGAAACTTTCTGCTCCTCTTGTTCCTTGGCACTAGCTTGGTAGTCTGCCAATAATTTCTGAACCTGCTCCTTGGCAGTTTCAAGCTCATCTTTTTGCTGACTAGCCTTCTCTTTAGCTGTAGCCAATTGTTCTTTCAATTTCTCAACTTGATCTGCTTGTTTTTGAGACAGTTGACGGCTGTTTTCCAACTCATTCTCGATGCGGGTCAACTGGTTTGAGACATCCGCTTCTTCTTGTAAAAGCGCCACAAAACGTTCACGCAAGAGCTCAATCATTTGGTCAGGATCATCAGAAAATGCCAACAACTCTGCTTCTAGGCGATTGAGTTCCTTGTTGTTTTCAGCTAGACTTTTCTCTAACTGTTCCAAGTTCGCTTCTTTTTCAGCCTTTTCCTTACTTAGAGCCTTTCTCTTATCTTCCAGAGTCGCCAAACGGGCTTGTGCTTCTTGTTGATTAAGGGCTACTTGCTCGGATTCCAGTTTGGATAGGGCTAGTTTTCGCTCTAAGTCACTGATCAAACTAGTCAAATCCATCAAGCTCCCTTGGTCTTTAGCCATTTCAGCTTGCAGATCCTGACGTTTCTTTTTAAGAGTTTGATTTTCCTCTTCTAACTCTTCACGTTTTTGGTAATAGCTAGTCAAAAGTTCCTGAACCTGAGTTAGTTCTTCCTCGGTCAGCTCCAGTTCAGCCTTGTTTTCCTTGATTTGGGCAACCAGTACATCCAAATAAATTGCCTTGCGTTGACCATCCAAGTCGAGAAACTTACGAGCATTCTCGGCTTGTTTTGCAAGGGGCTTGATTTGATTGTCTAACTCATAGATAATATCCTCTAAACGGTCTAGGTTGTCCTGAGTTTGTTGCAATTTGCTTTCTGTTTCTTTTCGACGAGTCTTGTATTTCAAAACACCCGCAGCTTCTTCAAAAATAGCACGGCGTTCCTCTGGCTTGGAATTAAAAATCTCCTCAACCTTCCCTTGAGAAATGATGGAGAAGGAATCCCGTCCCAAACCTGTATCCAAGAAAAGGTCGTGCACATCACGCAAGCGAACTTTTTTGCCATCAATCCGATACTCACTATCACCACTACGATAGATATGGCGTTCTACCTTAATGACTTGCCCTGCATCCTTGATGAAGCCATCTTCATTGTCCAAGGTCACGATAACAGAGGCATAATTGAGTGGTTTGCGGCTTTCAGTTCCAGCAAAGATAACGTCGGGCATCTTGCCTCCACGAAGACTCTTGACACTAGACTCTCCCAAGGCCCATCGCAAACTTTCTGTGATATTTGACTTCCCAGAACCATTGGGCCCAACGACAGCTGTCACACCTTGATCAAAGACGACCTTGGTCTTGTCAGCAAAGGACTTGAATCCCTGAATCTCAATCTCCTTTAAATACATGAATCCAGCCCTTTCTCAACTGCATTTTTGGCGGCCTCTTGTTCTGCCAATTTTTTAGAACGGCCTTGACCTTTTCCGATACTCTTGCCCTCAACCAGAACTTCTACATCAAAAACCTTATCATGAGCAGGTCCCGTTTCAGAGGTCACTTGGTAGCGAATATCCACATCGCCATTGACCTGGAGTAACTCTTGAAGGTGCGTCTTGTAATCCTTAATCATTTCAAAGTCACCTGCTTCAACCTTGGGAATCATGACCTGATAGATGAACTCTTTTACTCTAGCAACATCCTTGTCCAAAAGCAATGCTCCCAAAAAGGCTTCAAAGGCATCTCCAAGAATGGTGTCACGATTACGCCCACCAGACTTTTCTTCTCCTTTTCCCAGCTTGATAAACTGATCAAACTGGCAATCACGCGCAAAACCAGCCAAACTCTCCTCACGGACAATCATAGCACGAAGTTTGGACAAATCTCCCTCTGGTTTCTTAGGATATTTTTTATACAGATATTCTGAAATCAATAATTGCAGAACAGCGTCTCCTAAAAATTCCAAGCGCTCATTGTGTGAAATTTTTAAGAGGCGGTGCTCATTGGCATAACTCGTATGAGTAAAGGCCGTTTCCAGTAAGTTTTTGTCTGCAAATTCGATTGCAAAACGCTTCTTTAGTACAGTTTGTAATTCTTTCATACCAACCTCTTTCTAACTGATAACAGTCTTTCTTATTATATCAAAAAAAGCCCCCTGAGTCACTTTAAAACGGGAGTGAAGGGGATTTGAACATTTTTTAGAACAAACTTTTTATTTTTAGGGGAAAACTTGGGGCGTGATAAAGAAAAAAGCCTTATGTAAGGCTTTCTTAGACTTTTTACATCCACCCTGAGGGAATCGAACCCCCATCTCAAGAACCGGAATCTTACGTGATATCCATTACACTAAGGGTGGAAACTTGTCTTATTATAACAGAAATTTGCTCTAATAACAAGTTTTTTATGGGTGGACTAAGCGTCCATTAGTGGGATGCATCCCCGTTCCAGATAGAGTTTTTCACGATCACATAATCAACGTGTTTGAGGTCCGCAACCTTGCGTCCACCTGCGTAGGAAATAGCACTTTGCAAGTCCTGCTCCATCTCAGTAAGGGTGTCTTGCAAATGCCCTTTAGCAGGCAGTAAGATGCGCTTACCTTCCACATTTTTATAGGCTCCTTTTTGATATTGAGAAGCTGAACCATAGTATTCTTTGAACTGTTCGCCATCGACTTCAATCGTCTTTCCTGGGCTTTCGATATGTCCTGCAAAAAGGGAACCAATCATGACCATGCTGGCACCGAAACGGATAGACTTGGCAATATCACCATGAGTACGAATCCCACCATCAGCGATGATCGGTTTACGCGCAGCCTTGGCACACCAACGTAGGGCAGCCAACTGCCAGCCACCTGTACCAAAACCTGTCTTGACCTTGGTAATACAAACCTTACCAGGACCGATTCCAACCTTTGTTGCATCCGCACCAGCATTTTCCAATTCACGAACAGCTTCTGGTGTTCCCACGTTACCAGCAATGACAAATGTATCTGGTAATTCTTTCTTGATGTGTTGGATCATAGAAATCACGCTATTCGCATGACCATGAGCAATGTCAATCGTGATATACTCAGGAGCATCAGCCTTGAGTTGGCTAACAAAGTCATACTCGTAATCCTTGACACCGACAGAGATGGATGCAATAAGGCCTTGATCGTGCATGCGTTTGATAAAAGGAATGCGCCCAGCCTCATCAAAACGATGCATAATGTAGAAGTAGCCACCTTTAGCCAGTTGCTCTGCTACGTTCTCATCCAAAATCGTCTGCATATTTGCTGGCACAACAGGTAGTTTGAAAGTGTGATTTCCAAGTGTGACACTCGTGTCTGCTTCTGCACGGCTTTTAATGACACATTTATTTGGGATCAACTGAATATCTTCGTAATCAAAAATTGGAAATTCATTTAACATATCGATGTCTCGTTTCTTTTGTAATGACCTACCTATGCTTGCGCATCTCTACGCCTTTTCCGACGTTTCCTTAATTAATTATAAACCAAAGTACAGTTTTTGTCAAATATTTTTAATAATCAAATTATATTGTTCGGTTTTTGCTTGTAAAATTGAGAGAGAAAGAGGAGAGATTAAATTCTCTCCTCTTCTTCAATCTTAATAATACTCACCTTGACGGTAGTCCCATGAGTTAAAGGTATCTGACAGGTGCATCATGATTTTATCAATGTCAAGCCCTTTGCGGATAACAACTGGAGCTGGTGAGATTGAACGGTCTCCTCCTTGTTCTGGGATGAGCTTACCATCTTTATCAACCATAGACACCATCACACCTTGCTCGTAGCGCGTTTCAATCGTTTTATCAGGTTGGATAGATGCCACATAGTCGTCTGCCTCGATGACAAGGTCCACTGCTCCTTCTATACGTTCTCCGATACCTTCCACCTTACCGCGGTTTCCTTTTCCAGATGGGTTAGCTGATGAGGCGTAGACCATTTTACCTTCTTCCCAAAGTTTAGCAGCCAGTTGTTCACCAGCTTTACCAAATTTAATGACAAAACAGCTAGTACCACGAACGTCAGTCATAAGTTCTTCACGGCCATCACCATATGCTTTGAGTTTTTCAAAAGCTTCTGGTTTCCATGGAAGGATACAACCAAGTAGAATGTCTTCGTCCCAATGTTTTTGATAGAAGGCTTCAATTTCTGAGTTGAGTTGTGCTAAAGCTCGAAGCTCATCCATGCTACCACAGAGAACGACACCTGGTTTGTTACGGTTACGTTCTTTGGCTGCGAACTTACGCTCAAGTCCTGCCTTGTCGCTCGTCATGATAATGTAACCAACTTTTGTAGGACAAACAATACATCCGCCCTCACCTTTTAAAATGTCATAGCCTTCTTGAGAAAGTGTTCCGTTCCATTGAATGTGTTTTGTCATAGTTCTATATGTCCTTTTCTATTTTTCTAATCCTGCCAGTAGGCTGGACGTTGTTTTTCATAGGCAGCAATCAAATCTTCATACTGCAAAGTAATACTGATATCATCCAAACCATTTAAGAGCTTGTGTTTCCACTCGCTATCTATTTCGAAAGCGAATTCTCCAACTGGTGAAATGATTTTTTGTTGTTCCAAGTCCACAGTTACCCGGTCGCTTGCTTGTAGCTTGGCTAATTTTTCTCTAACCTCTCTAGGCTGAACAATAGGCAACATACCATTATTGAGTTCATTATTATAATGAATGTCCCCGAAAGATCCTGCAATCACGACTTTAAAACCATAGTCAGCTAGAGCCCAAGCTGCGTGTTCTCTGGACGATCCTGCGCCAAAGTTGTCCCCTGAGATGAGAATACTAGCTTTTCGGTATTCTGGTCGGTTAAAGACAAAGTCTGGGTCCTCAGTATACTTGTCGTCCAGATAACGCCAAGCGTACATAAGGTACTTACCAAAGCCTTTCTTATCAATTAACTTGAGAAACTGCTTGGGAAGGATTTGGTCGGTGTCGATATTATCATTCATGAGAGGAACGGTCGTTCCCGTATAAACTGTAAATTTCTCCATATCCTCTCCTTACTGGGCCTCTGGCATTTTCCGAACATCTACGAAGCGCCCTGCAATAGCCGCTGCAGCTGCCATGGCTGGACTGCAGAGATGGGTCTTAGCACCAAATCCCTGTCTATCTTCAAAGTTGCGGTTACTGGTTGAAGCACAATGGACGCCATCAGGTACCTTGTCGGGATTCATCCCTAGACACATGGAGCAACCTGGGTCTCTCCACTCAAAACCAGCATCTAGAAAGACTTTGTCCAAGCCCAACTTCTCAGCAGCTCGTTTCACAGGACGAGAGCCCGGAACTACAATTGCTGTTAGATTGGGAGCAATTTTCTTCCCTTTGACAAATCGCGCAGCCAGTTGCAAGTCACTGAGTCGAGCATTGGTACAAGACCCGATAAAGATATAGCCTAGCTCAATATCCTCTGGCTTTTGACCAGGTTCCAAGTTCATGTAATGATAAGCTCGTTCATCATTCATATCCTTAATTTCTGGGAAGCTACTGTCAAAGTCAACGCCCATAGCAGGATTGGTTCCCCAGGTCACCATAGGAGCCAAGTCTGAGACATCCATCTGGATAACCTTATCATAAACAGCATCCTCATCGCTGACAAGCGTCTTCCAGTCAGCAACAGCCTCCTCGAAAGCTTCGGGAACGCATTCCCGTCCCTTGAGATAGTCATAGGTAGTCTGATCTGGATTCATGATTCCCATCTTCGAACCAAACTCGATGGACATATTGCAGATGGTCATTCGCTCTTCCATGGTCAGAGCATCAATCGCTTGCCCACGATATTCCACCACATAGCCAACACCACAAGCAACGCCATACTTGGCAATTAAGGCGAGAATGTAATCCTTAGAATAAACTCCTTTTTGAGGAACACCAGTGAATTCTACCAGCATTTTCTTGGGTTTAACTTGCCAGAGTGTCTGGGTAGCAAAGACATGCTCAACCTCACTGGTCCCAATCCCAAAGGCGATAGCTCCGAAAGCTCCGTGGGTAGCTGTGTGGCTATCTCCACAGACGATGAATTTTCCTGGTTGCGTCCGTCCTGTTTCTGGACCAACCATGTGAACGATGCCCTGCTTTTCAGAACCGTGGGCAGCATGTTCAATCCCAAACTCCTCAACATTTTCAGCAAGCTTATCAATTTGAGCCTTAGAAATCACATCTCGAATATCGTAGATATTGACCGTTGGTACATTGTGATCAAAGGTTCCAAATGTCAAGTCTGGCCGTCTCAATCTGCGACCTGCATCTCGTAATCCTTGAAAAGCTTGGGGACTGGTCACTTCATGAATATAGTGCTGATCCACATACATGAGTTGGGGCTGCCCTTCTTCTCCTGTGATAACATGACGGTCCCATAATTTATCAAAAATTGATTTTCCTGCCATTCATTACCTCCAAATAAAATATAAGGCTACTAGTGTGGTCACCATCCCGAGAAACCAAACTGTTTTAAAATACCATTTTCTAGTCTTGTGGTGAAAGGTGATTCCTGCCAACCAGGCACCAAAACCACCACAAGTAAAGGCTAAAATGAGTAAGATTTTCTCTGGGACGCGCCAAGCACCTCTTCTTGCCTTGGATTTGTCAATGCCATAAATCAAGAAAATCAGCAAATTCCAAATCAAGAAGGCAAGCGTGATTCCTTCATTTATCTTCATAATCTTTCAATGATGGCTTCTGTCATTTCCTTGGTCGAAGCCGGTCCTCCAATATCTCTTGTTAAAATGCCAGCCGCTAAACTAGCTTCAACAGCATGTTCGATACGCTCTGCATCCTCATAACGTCCGAAACTATCTCTCAACATCATGGCAACTGACAAAATCATAGAAATAGGATTGGCAATTCCTTGACCTGCAATATCAGGAGCTGAACCGTGAATGGGCTCATAGAGACTTGGTCCATTTTCAGAATGACTGGCTGATGGCATGACTCCAAGCGTGCCAGATAGAACGCTTGATTCATCAGATAAGATATCTCCGAAAAGATTCTCTGTCACGATGACATCGAACTTAGCAGGATTGGTAATCATGAGCATGGCAGCTGAGTCCACCAACTGGTGCTCCAAGGTTACATCTGGAAAATCTTGCGCGACTTCCTCAGCTACTCTGCGCCAGAGTTTTGATGTCGCTAGAACATTTTGCTTATCGATACTAGTAACGATTTTTCTCCGACTTCTTGCGATTTCAAATGCCTTGCGAATAATCCGCTCTACTTCCTCATAGCTATAGTCGTTGATATCACGCGCTTTTCGCTCTTCAAGGATATGATCTCCAAAGTAAATTCCACCTGTCAACTCACGCACCACGACAAAGTCTACACCAGCAATTCGTTCAGGTTTGAGAGGTGACAAATGCTTAAGACTGTCAAAGATTTTTACAGGTCGAATATTGGCATAGAGATTGAGTTCCTTACGAAGAGCTAGCAAGCCTTGTTCAGGCCGAATCGCTGCCCTATCATACTGGGGACTACCGATAGCTGCAAGGAGAATAGCATCTGCTTCTCTACTTGCCTTGAGGGTCGCATCAGGTAAGGGATGCCCTGCAGCATCAATACCTGCACCTCCAAAGGGGCGTCTGTCTATCTCATAGTCAAAACCTGTTTTTGAAGCTAGAGCTTCCAGAACCGCTAAACCAGCTTCCATAATTTCTGGACCGATTCCATCCCCTGCTAGAGCTACTATTTTCTTTGTCATAGCCTTCTCCTTTACACACTAGGCATGTCTCGGTAGGAAACGCTGCGCCCCATCTCACCTGCATTCTCTTTTTGAACAAAGGTATTGGCATTGATGTAGGCAATAGCCGAAGCTTTCAGTACATCGAAATCAAGACCTGCTGCGTTAAAGATAGTCTCTGTATCTCTGTTTTCAACAGTGACCAAGACCCGAGCCTGGGCATCAATTCCATCTGTCACCGCGTCAATAGTATAGGACACCAAACGAACAGATTGGTTAAAGAACTTATCGATAGCGTTAAAGATCGCTTCAACAGAGCCTTGCCCTGTTGCATTAAATTCGACTTTCTCACCATCCATATTGGCCAGGCTAACGAGAGCTTCAATGTCATTATCTGCATGAGTTTGAAGTTGTAAATCATCAAAGTGGAAGCCTTCTGGGTTTTCAACCATGGTTCCAGCTACCAGAGCTCGAATATCTGCATCTGTGATTTCTTGTTTCTTGTCCGCTAGTGCCTTGAACTTAGCGAAGAGTGGTTTGATATCCTCTTCTGTAAAATCTAGGGCCAGTTCTCTTAGTTTTTCAACAAAGGCATGGCGACCTGACAATTTTCCAAGCGGAAGACTATTACTCTTGACACCGACCAATTCAGGTGTGATGATCTCATAAGTGAGAGGATTTTTAAGGACTCCATCTTGGTGAATACCAGATTCATGAGAGAAGGCATTGCCACCAACGACAGCCTTGTTTTTAGGAACTGGAATACCAGAAAAGCGAGAAACCATTTCAGACGTATTCATTGTTTCATCCAAAACAATATCACTAGTTGCTTGGAAGAAATCCTCACGAATCTTCAAAGCAACAGCTACTTCTTCAAGAGCAACATTACCTGCGCGTTCACCGATACCATTAATAGTTCCCTGGACACGTCCAGCACCGTGTTTAATTGCTGTCAAAGTATTTGCAGTTGCCATACCGAGATCATCGTGACAGTGGACACCAAAGACAACTTTATGATCTGATTTAATATTTTCAGTCAAGTAATCAAAGATACGAGCAAACTCTTCTGGAGTCGTAAAGCCAACTGTGTCAGGGATATTGATATAAGATGCACCTGCATCGACCGCTGTTTGAACGACTTGTAAGAGGAAATCCAACTCTGTTCTAGTCGCATCTTCAGGAGAGAATTCGACGATTTCAAACTTAGAACGAGCATAAGAAACATGTTCCTTGATAGCTTCTAAAATCTCTTCCTTGCTTTTATTGAGCTTATACTTGCGGTGAATCGGACTGGTAGCGATAAAGACATGAATTTGAGGATACTTGGCATCCTTAAGAGCCTCATAACAAGCATCAATATCAGATTTTACAGAACGAGCTAATCCTGTCACTGCTGTTTTTTTCATGGCTTTAGCAATTTCTTGAACAGCTATAAATGAATCTGGACTAGCAGCCGGAAAACCAGCTTCAATTACAGAAATTCCCCATTTCTCCAGCTGTCTTGCAATGGAAACTTTTTCCTTTATTGAGAAGTTAACACCAGGTGTTTGTTCCCCATCACGAAGGCTTGTATCAAAAAATTCAACTTTACGCATAAGATTTCCCCTTTTCCAAATGTGGTTTTAAAAAAACATCTCGCTTAGAAGCCCAAGCGAGATGTTGATTTACTCCCGCTTGGTAAGCCAAACAGGACTAATGCTTTTGCACTAGCCCGAGTACCTCAACAACAAAGCAAATTGATTAAACTTAGCTGTTTTCATGTTTGACTTTCTCCTTCGTTTGATATCTTGTTTAGTATTTTAGCATAGCTAAAAACACTTGTCAAGAAAAAATCCAATATTTTCTGAAAATTTCTTCAGTAAAGAATATTTTGCTAATTGAAAGTATTTGAAAACTCAAGTAACCTTCCTTATTTTTTTACAGTCAAGTTCCAACTTCTTTCGATGAGTTCTAACACTTCTTCATCTTGCAAACTATCATCAAGCGCCAGACTAAGCCAGTAGCGTTTGTTCATATGAAAGGCTGGATAAATGCCTTTTTTTGAAAGTAAGTCAGCTACTTGGTCGTGTTTAATATTGACTGCTTCGGCTAGCCCTTCTCTCCCCTTCTCCAGCTTATCCCATGGGATTCTCATCACAAGAGCATACCATTTTTGATTGTCTTCATGGCGCAATACAGCTGTATCAGGAGACTTTTCCCACAGATACTCCAACTGATTACCATACTTTTCCTGAATCTTATCAATGATACGCTTAGTCTGAGGGCAGATAAAATCCTGTACATCAAAGCAGGCCTTCCGAATCTGGTAAAGAATCTCCAAACAAGCCTCACGGACACTTCCGACAAAACTTCCCCTCATACTTTTCATATGTACTTGAGGATAAAGGTCACCCGTTTCCTGGTCAAAAACAAGAAAACTCACATTATCAGGAGTGATGGAGACTGTCATGAAAAAGTCACCCTGCAAAATCTGGCAACTATAGGTCCAGACTTCCCCATTTTCTACAAAACCATAGGCATGAGCTTTTTCTTGATTAAACTGGTAAGATTTAAAAATTTCAAACATAAGTGAAAACTGCTACCAAAAGCTAGCAGTTCCTTTCTATTTTTTAAAAGACAACCTTAGTCCCATGTAATTGTGTCACGCCTAGCTGGTCGATAAAGATTTGGCGGTTGTCCAAGTCAATTCCCCCACCTGGTAGAATTTCAATTTTACCAGCAGCATGTTCTAGAATTCTGTGATAGTGATCAAAACGTTTTTCTAGCGAGTCGCCAGATAGACCAGCACGAGTCAAGATACGAGTGACACCGGCTTGGCTGAGCCAGTCAATGGCTTCCAACTGGTCTTCATCACTCAATTCATCAAAGGCCATGTGAAAGACAATTTCCATTCCTTTAGATGCGGCAATCAACTTCTCAAGATTAGTCTTATCCAACTTCTTATCAGCAGTTAAAGCACCAAATACAACACCTTGGCTTCCAGCTTGCGCAGTCAAACGAATATCTTCTAGCATGATCTCTATTTCAGGATCAGTATAGACAAAGTCGCCACCACGGGGACGAATCATAGTCATGATAGTGGTGTCGTAGTTAGCTGCCAGTTCAACCGCTGCCTTGGTTACTCCATAGCTAGGTGTTGTTCCTCCCACTGCTAGATTGTCACAAAGTTCGATTCGACGAGCTCCAGCCTGCATCGCTTTTTCAAGCAAGGTCACATTTTCAGCACAAAATTCGTAAATCATTTGATTCTCCTTGATGTTTTCTTTAAATTTATTATATCATATTATTTTAAATATACTTTCATTTTTATCAAGGCAAATAACTACTATTTTTATCTATTCTTTGTCAGGAATGACTTTAAAGAGATAGTAGGTGATAAAGACAGTCAAGGCTCCCAGACCAATTTTGACTGGTAAAAGAGGGGCAACATAAATAGAAATCCCCATCAAGATATAGATAGATACGATGATTTTTTTCTTACGTTCTCGCGCGATTGACTTGGTTTCCCGAAAATCAGCTACATAAGTCTGATAAAGCTTTGTATGATAAAGCCAATCTTCAAAACGCTTAGAAGATTTTGAAAAGCAAGCGATAGCTAACAAAAGAAAGGGAGTTGTTGGTAAAAGTGGTAGGACAACTCCAATAACAGCTAAAGCCAGTGAAATAAAGCCAATACTGAGGTAAATGAGACGCATGATTTCTCCTAGATAAATTACTCTTCCTCTAGTTTCGCATACAAGGGGGAAATTTGTCAAGCCTCAACAAAAAAGAGCCTGAAATTCATTTTCAGGGCTCTGCATTTTATTTAATTTTTTCCTCTTCGTAGTCGCCATTACTACATACAACCTGCTTACCACCACCACGGACTTTTTTCTCCACAAGGAAGTGTCCGCATTTTGGACAGTCACGGCCAATTGGTTTGTCCCAGGAAGTAAACTCACATTCTGGGTAACGATTGCAACCATAGAAGATACGATTGCGCTTGGTTTTGCGTTCGATGATTTGTCCTTGATGACAGCTTGGACACTCGACTCCAATCTCTTTGACAATTGCCTGAGTATGACGGCAGTCTGGGAAATTACTACAAGCATAGAATTTACCAAAACGACCGAGCTTAATCACCATTGGACTGCCACAAACTTCACAGTCAAACCCAGCTGGCTCATCCTTGATCTGGATTTTTTCCATTTCGGATTCAGCCTTGGCTACTTCTTTGGAGAATGGTTTATAAAATTCGTCAATAACCCGTTGCCACTGCTCTTTACCAACTTCGACATCATCCAGTTTTCCTTCCATTTCAGCTGTGAAGGTCACGTTTACGATATCTGGGAAATATTCAACGATGAGTTTATTGACAATTTCTCCCAACTCTGTTGGTTCAAAACGTTTGGCTGCCAGACGAACGTAGTAACGTTTTTGGATAGTTTCAATGGTCGGAGCGTAAGTTGAAGGACGTCCAACACCATTTTCTTCCAAGGTCTTGATAAGAGTCGCTTCTGAATAGCGAGCTGGCGGTTGAGTGAAATGTTGTTCTGGCTTGCTATTGACCTGCTTGACCACATCTCCAACAGCCATATCTGGCAACATTTTGTTCTTGTCAGAGTCATTGTAGATAGCAAGATAACCATCAAACTTAACTTGGCTTCCATTCGCTGCAAACTGAACCCCATTTTGAGAAAGCTTAACAGCCATGGTATCAAAGATAGCGCCCGTCATCTGGCTTGCCACAAAACGGTTCCAGATAAGGGTATAAAGTTTGAGCTGGTCTTTGTCCAAGTACTTAGCGATGCTTTCAGGTGTATTAAAGACACTAGATGGACGAATGGCTTCGTGGGCATCTTGAGCACCTGAGGCATTCTTGACCCTGCTACCATGCTTGGAATACTTGCTACCAAAACGGTCGTTAATGTAGCTTGCCGCTTCGTTCTGAGCTACTGGACTAATACGAGTCGAGTCTGTACGCATATAGGTAATCAAACCTTGCACACCTGATCCGATATTGATCCCTTCATAGAGCTGTTGAGCCACCATCATGGTCTTTCGAGTACGGAAATTGATTTTGTTAGCAGCATCCATTTGCATGGTTGAAGTCGTATAAGGTAGGGGTGCATTGCGTTTGCGTTCTTTCTTATCTACCTGGTCAACTGTGAAATCTTTACTAGTCAAATGGGACAAGACTTCTTTGACTTCTTCGTTGGTAGTCAATTTCATCTTTTTGCCATTCATACCATAGAATGAAGCCTGAAATTGCTTGGTCCCCTTCTTAAAGACACCATCAATTGTCCAGTATTCTTCCGGTTGGAAGGCATTGATTTCATTTTCACGGTCAATGATGAGTTTAAGAGCAACCGACTGCACACGCCCTGCTGATAAGCCCTTCTTGACCTTTTTCCACAAAATTGGCGAAATCGAATAGCCTACCAAGCGGTCCAAGACACGACGAGCTTGTTGGGCGTCGACCAAGTCCATATCAATCTTGCGCGGTTCTTTAAAGGCATTTTTTACTGCGTCTTTGGTGATTTCATTAAAGACCACACGGTTGGCATCATTTTCATCCAAGTTGAGAATGTGAGCCAAATGCCAGGAAATCGCTTCTCCTTCACGGTCCGGGTCACTCGCCAGAAAGACTTTATTAGCTTTTTTAGCTTCTTTTTTCAAGTCATTGATGAGAGGACCTTTTCCTCGGATATTGATATATTGCGGTTCGTAATTATTTTCAATATCGACGGACATACTGGATTTTTTCAAATCACGAATATGCCCAACACTGGCTAGAACCTTGTAATTTCTGCCTAGATATTTCTCAATCGTTTTCGCCTTAGCAGGCGACTCTACGATGACTAGATTTTTTTTAACTGTTGATTTTTTCTTCTTTGTTGCCGTAGCCACACTATCACACCTTTTCAAAGTAATAAACTTTATAAAGTGTAAACCATTTTGCCATAACTGTCAAGACCTAAGTCCTATATATAAGAAGAAAAGTTTATCTGAGTGAACAAACTTCTCCTTAAAATTCAAACTCATCCAGCACATCTTGACCGCTACTAATCAGTTTTGCTCCCTCTTGAATCAGGTGGTGACAGCCATCTGAATGGCCATCTAAAATGTTTCCTGGAATAGCAAAAACATCGCGTCCTTCTTCCATAGCTCGCTCACAGGTAATAAGACTACCAGAACGCATCCTTGCCTCTGCAACGATCACACCACGGCAAAGGCCAGCAATGATGCGATTACGAGCTGGAAAGTGAAATTTCAAGGGTTCCTCACCAGGTCCGTACTCGCTAAGTACTAAATGGTGATTGCCAATGTGTTCCTGCAAACGTTTATTGGATCGAGGATAAAAAACATCCAATCCTGTTCCAATCACTGCAATTGTTCTTCCTCCATTCTGGAGTGCAGCCATATGGGCAGCCGTATCAATCCCTTTGGCTAAACCACTGACCACGATTAACTCGTTTTCCAAACCTTGAATGACTTTCTGAACCGATTTTGCTCCCTGACTAGAACATGAACGACTCCCTACAAGAGCAACTTTCGGAAACTTTAACAAGTCCAGATTTCCTTTATAAAACAAGAGCGCTGGAGCATCATAAATCTCACTCAGATCCCAAGGATAACAGTCATCAAGAATAGAAAAGGATGGGAATTTTTGAAACTCCTTCTCCAACTGCGCATCATCTATCTGGAAATAGCGTTCCATAAAAACTGCAGGATTGCGGCACCCAGAGATTTCAGCAATGTCACCTAGCAAGAGCTCCTGATCTACAGTCTCATCATATTCAAGAACAGTTAAAATCTGTTGATTGGTCAGTCCAGCTTTGCGCAGTTTATAGATTTCATAGTTATCAATTTTCATAAGAAACTCCATTTCTTTTTCTACTCTCTTATCTATTCGTAAAAATAACAAAAAGAAGACCGGTTGATCTTCTTTTTTTCATTTATTCAGATTTAGTAGTTGACCAGCTACTTTCAACCATCGGTAAGATTATTTTTAAAGTTTCCCCATCCCCTTCAAGTGAAACATAGCGGATTTTACCATCATTTGATCGGAAAACCCAGGTAACGAGGTATTTTCCTGACTTAGCAATTGCATTGACAACATAGGCTTCATAACCTCCAATAGTCGATTTGGAGCCCCAAACCTTACTGAAATCAGAGCTTTGTTCTTTGGAAGTTAAAATACTAGCAGAGACAGTCACAACATCCAATTTAGCATATTCTTCTTCGCTGATATTAAATTGCTCAGCCTTGAAGGTATTCAGCGTAACAATGTTGATATCTGTTCCATCACAATACTGTATATCATTTCCACCTTCTACTTCATGGAATCGAACCCATGATTTGGGTACCTTGACAAATCCATATTCATTCGAACCGATGATTTGTGTCTCTTCCTTTTTCGCTTCAGAAACAGCAGAACTAGAGCTACTCGTTTCCTGACTGCTAGAAGAACTAACAACCGCAGTCGAACTTTCTTCGGTTGCTGTTTGCGACTTATTGGAGCATGAAGCTAAAAAAGCACTAACAGTAACTACAGTACCTAAAATCAATAATTTTTTCATCCTACCACCTCTCCATCTGCATTATAAGAAAAATAAGAACTTCTGTCAAATTCTGACCTAATTGATTCTGTTAGTTTCCGATTTTATTGCTCACATTTAAAGCAAAAACTCTTGAAAAATCTTCAAGAGTTTTGTTTTTTATTTCTATTCTTCATCCATACTCAAGACGCTGAGGAAGGCTTCTTGTGGGACTTCTACTGATCCGATAGCTTTCATGCGTTTCTTACCAGCTTTTTGTTTTTCAAGGAGTTTGCGTTTACGAGAAACGTCACCACCGTAACACTTGGCAAGTACGTTTTTACGAAGGGCCTTAATATCCGTACGGGCCACGATTTTGTGCCCAATAGCTGCTTGAATCGGTACCTCAAACTGTTGACGAGGGATGATTTTCTTGAGCTTATCCACGATGAGTTTCCCACGCTCGTAGGCAAAATCCTTGTGAACGATAAAGCTGAGGGCATCCACCTTATCCCCATTGAGAAGAATGTCCATTTTGACCAGCTTAGATGGGCGATACTCTGACAATTCGTAGTCAAAGCTTGCATAACCACGCGTCGAAGACTTGAGCTTATCAAAAAAGTCAAAGACAATTTCAGCAAGTGGGATTTGATAGATGACATTAACACGATTATCATCAATATAATCCATGGTTACAAAGTCCCCACGCTTGCGCTGAGCCAATTCCATAACAGCACCGACAAACTCCTGCGGTACCATAATTTGCGCCTTGACATAAGGTTCTTCAATGGTCGCAATCTTAGTTGGATCTGGGAATTCTGATGGATTTGACACATCCATAGACTCACCATCAGTTTGGTTAACTTTGTAGATAACAGACGGAGCTGTCATGATGAGGTCAATGTTGAACTCACGCTCTAAACGCTCTTGAATAACATCCATATGGAGAAGTCCAAGGAAACCACAACGGAAACCAAATCCAAGTGCCTGAGATGTTTCTGGTTCAAATTGCAGACTGGCATCGTTAAGTTGCAATTTTTCAAGAGCTTCACGAAGGTCATTGTACTTGTTTGACTCGATTGGATAAAGACCTGCAAAGACCATCGGGTTCATTTGCTTGTAGCCATGTAATGGTTCTGCGGCAGGATTGGTTGCCAAGGTAACTGTATCACCCACACGAGTATCTTGAACCGTCTTGATAGAAGCCGCAATATAACCAACGTCACCTGTGGCTAGGAAATCACGCCCTACTGCTTTCGGTGTGAAAATTCCGACCTCCGTCACATCAAAGGTCTTGCCATTGCTCATGAGCTGAATCTTATCGCCAGGTTTGACTACCCCATCCATGACACGAACTTGGAGGATAACCCCACGGTAAGCATCGTAGACAGAGTCGAAAATCAAGGCTTTGAGTGGCGCCGTTACATCACCAGTTGGGGCTGGTACTTTTTCCACGATTTGCTCAAGAATCTCTTCGATACCAATACCAGCCTTGGCAGATGCTAAAACTGCTTCGCTAGCATCCAGTCCAATGACATCCTCAATCTCTGTACGAACGCGCTCAGGATCGGCTGCTGGTAGGTCAATCTTGTTAATAACTGGAAGAATTTCCAAATCATTGTCCAAGGCTAGATAAACGTTGGCAAGTGTTTGAGCTTCAATCCCTTGGGCCGCATCAACCACCAAAATCGCTCCTTCACAGGCAGCTAAGGAACGCGACACTTCATAGGTAAAGTCCACATGCCCAGGCGTGTCAATCAAATGGAAAATATAGGTCTCCCCATCTTTTGCAGTGTAATTGAGCTCGATAGCATTGAGTTTGATGGTAATCCCGCGCTCTCGTTCTAGGTCCATACTATCCAGAAGCTGGGCTTGCATTTCACGACTAGAAACCGTCTCAGTCGCCTCCAAAATGCGGTCTGCCAAGGTTGACTTCCCGTGGTCAATATGGGCGATAATAGAGAAGTTTCGAATCTTCTCCTGTCGTTTCTTTAATTCTTCTAAATTCATGATGCTCTTCCTTTCAGGGTATCTATTTATTATAAATTGTTTTTAACATTTTGACAAGACCATACCCTGCTAGGAGTACTAATCTTCGGCGATAAAGCCGTCATTTTCGATAAAGTAGTGTTCGGCCATTCCTTGGTCTGTAAAGACGATTCCATGAAGGACACCACCATAGACAGCTCCTCCATCCATGCCAATCTTGCCATCTTCTGTTATCCAAAGTTCAGCAGTACCTCGGTCTTGCTTCAGCAAACCATAAACCGGTGTATGCCCAAAGACAATGGTTTTCCCGGTATGATTTTCAGCTTCGTGGAATGGTTTTCTGAGCCAGACTTTCTTGTAATCTGTGGTTTCATGCCAATCATCCAAGGTCAAGTCAATACCCGCATGAACAAAGATATACTTGTCTGTCTCTACCACAAATGGCATTTGACGAATAAATTCGACCAAGTCTGCCGCTTCTGTCGCAACCCGTTTGGCATCCTCTACGCCATCAACTGGTGCATCCAAGGGACGACCTAAAATAGAGTTAATGGTTGTATCTCCACCATTGCGACGATAGTGGTCATAGCTTTCCTCAGGATTGTCCAACCAAGTCAAAAACATATACTCGTGGTTTCCTGATAGACAGATAGCCCCTTGATTGTCCACTAAGTCCTTAACCATTTCTAGAACACGGCGACTCTCTTCACCACGGTCAATCAAATCCCCTAGAAAGAGCAACTGAGTTTGACCATCCCAGGTTTTGAGCAGATCTTCTAGCATACCTGCTTTCCCGTGAACATCTCCAATTACGTAATAGTCTGTCATTTATTTCTCCCTCGTTTGCAATAATTCTCTAGCTTGGGTAAGGGCCGCCTCTGTTACATTCTCCCCAGCCAACATTTTAGCCACTTCCTCTACTCGCTCTTCTAAAGTCAAGAGACGAACTGTCGAAACAGTTGAATGTTCGTCGCTAATCTTTTCAATAAAGAATTGGTAATCTGCAATCGCAATTACTTGTGGTAGATGAGAAATAGCAAGAACCTGACCATGCTGACCAATCTTATGAATCTTTTGAGCGATGGCTTGGGCCACACGACCTGAAACACCTGTATCCACCTCATCAAAGACAATACTAGTCTTACCTTCCTTACGAGAAAAGGCGGATTTAATAGCTAGCATGAGGCGGGATAATTCCCCACCGGACGCAACTTTAACCAAGGGTTTAAAGTCTTCACCAGGGTTGGTGGAAATGTAAAACTCAACTGTTTCATTCCCCTCACGGCTGAACTTGCTCTTACTAAAGCGAACTTGAAATTGAGCCTTCTCCATATAGAGGTCTTGCAGTTCTTGTTTAATTTCTGCTTCAAGCTGCTGGGCCAAATCATGACGAGCTGTTGCAAGCTGCCCTGCCAAATCAACAAGATTAACTTCCAATTTCTTGAGCTCTGTTTCCATGTCTTCGGAAGAAAGGTTATTACCCGTCAAGAGATTGTACTCATCCGTAATCTTAGCAAAATAAAGCAGGACATCATCCACAGTTCCACCGTACTTACGGGAAATAGTATTCAGAAGATCTAGGCGATTCTCAACCTGCATGAGGCGATTGCCATCAAAATCTAGATCTTCAATAATATCTTCCAAACGCTTTGTAATATCTTCTAAAACATAGTAGGTCTCTGATAGAGAACTTGAAATTTCACGGTATTTAGGGTCAAATTCTTCGACACTTTCCATGTCATTCATGGCTGAACGGACATTAGCAAGACTGGAGAATTCCTCATTGTCCAACATACTATAGGCATTGGTTAGCGTATCCGCAATGTTCTTATGATTGAGAAGCTTATCTCGTTCTTGGTTGAGAGCCAAGTCTTCACCAGCCTGCAAGTTTGCAGCCTCAATCTCTGCCATTTGAAATTCCAACATCTCAATACGAGCCTTGTGTTCTTGCTGGTTTTTCTTAACTTCCAAAACCTGCTTGCGCATTTTACGATAGGCATCAAAGCTCGTCTGATAGGTCTCCTTCAAGTCCAAGAAAGCTGCATCACCAAACTCATCCAACATCTGGATGTGCAGTTGAGGACGCATTAACTCCTCTTGGTCATGCTGACCATGGATATCCACAAGGTGTTGCCCAATGGCACGCAAGACAGAAAGATTGACCATCTGACCATTCACGCGACTAACACTACGACCGTTTTGCAAAATTTCACGCCGGATGATAATTTCATCACCCATTTCCAAACCTTGCTCATCAAAAAGTTCCTGTAAAAGGCGACTATTTTCAACTGAGAAAAGCCCCTCAATCTCTGCTTTTGGCGCACCATGACGAATAACGTCTGTCGTTGCACGAGCCCCCAACATGAGATTCATAGCGTCGATAATGATAGACTTTCCAGCACCCGTTTCCCCGGTCAAAACAGTCATACCCTTTTCAAAATTGAGGGAAATCGCCTCAATAATGGCAAAGTTTTTTATCGAAATTTCAAGTAACATACTGACCTACCATTTTTTGACTTGTTCAACAATTTCTTCAGCTGCCTCTGCTGTTCTAGCTACAATTAAGATAGAATCATCATCAGCTAGACAGCTAAAAATCTGTTCAGAAAATGCTTCAACCAACTGACTCTTCACAAAAATAGTATTTCCAGGAATGACAGCAAGGTTGATCATATTTCCCATTAACTCAGAACTCACAATATTGTCCTCAGCTAACTGCAAACTTTTGACGATTGATTTTGGCAACTCATAGATATATGTGTTGTTCTTCAAAGGAATTTTAACAATCCCAAGCTCCTTGATGTCTCTTGAGACAGTGGCTTGCGTAGCAGATATACCTGCTTCCTTCAAATGTTCAACGATTTCTTCCTGTGTTCCGATCTGATAATCCGTCACAAATCGTCTAATTTTTTCAAGTCTCTCTTTTTTATTCATCTTTAAATTCTCTATGTGCTCTCTCTACAACTTTTTCTATTTCAGGAGCAACTTGGTTACTTGCTCCATCTTCCTTTTTCAAATATGCCAAAAATTCGATGTTTCCATGTCCACCTTGGATTGGTGAATAGTCTAATCCAAACACTGAAAAACCTTGTTCAACTGCCATAGCAGTGACAGATTCAAGGACATGTTGATGAACCTTGGCATCGCGAATGATTCCATTCTTTCCAATCTGCTCACGACCTGCTTCAAACTGGGGCTTAACCAGAGCCACGACCTGACCTTGATCAGCCAAGACACGGTGCAAGGCTGGCAAAATCAGACTGAGCGAAATGAAACTTACATCAATACTGGCAAAACTTGGTTCATGCTCGAAATCAGTCTTTTCAGCATAGCGGAAATTGAACTGCTCCATGCTGACAACCCGTGGGTCTTGACGTAATTTCCAAGCCAACTGATTGGTGCCAACATCGACTGCAAAGACCAACTCAGCACCATTTTGCAACATGACGTCAGTAAATCCTCCAGTGGAAGCCCCAATATCAATCGTGGTTGCGCCATTCACTGATAAATCAAAGACCTGCAAGGCCTTCTCTAGTTTTAGACCACCTCGACTGACATACTTGAGTTTTTCACCCTTGAGTTTTAGCTCAGTATCATCTGGGATTTTCTCTCCTGGTTTGTCAAAGCGTTCTCCATTAAGGACTGCCACGACTAGCCCAGCCATAACACCCCGCTTGGCTTGTTCTCGTGTCTCAAACAAACCCTGTTTATAAGCTAGTACATCCACTCTTTCCTTAGCCATTGATTCTCAAACTTTCTACTACTTTCACAATCGGCTCTGTTTCAAAGGGAACCTGCTCAACAATTTCTTCTAATTTCGCATTGGCTTGATCCAGAGTTTCGTTACAAAAGGCAATAGCCTCTTCCAAGCCCAACAAGGCTGGATAGGTTGATTTTTCAGCCTGCAAATCCTTTTGTGGAGTCTTGCCGATTTCCTCAAAACTAGCGGTCACATCCAGCACATCATCTCGAACTTGAAAGGCCAGCCCAATCAATTCACCAACCATTTTCAATTTTGCTTGGATTTCTGGAGCTAATTCTGCTATGATAGCGGCGGCTTCGAAAGGATAGGCTAGTAATTTTCCAGTTTTATTGGCATGAATGGTCTGGAGTACAAATGCTGGTGTTCGCCTTCCATATCTAAAACCTGCCCTGCCACCATACCTAGACTCCCTGAAGCAAGGGATAAGTTGGCAATCAAATCCACCTTGATCTGACTTGGCAAATCTGCCTGCGCTATCAAGGCATAGGGATCTAGGAACAAGGCATCACCTGCCAATATTGCCATCGCTTCGCCAAATTTCTTGTGATTGGTCAAGCGTCCCCGACGATAATCGTCGTCATCCATAGCTGGAAGGTCATCGTGAATCAAGCTCCCTGTATGAATCATTTCCAAGGCAGCGGCCACTTGAGCGTGTGCTGGTTTAATAGCGACCTTCAAGGCTTCCAGAACTTCTAATAAGAGAAAAGGTCGAATACGCTTGCCACCAGCATGAACGGAATAGAGAACAGACTCTCGCAAACTAGAGGCAAACTGCTGGTCTCCATAAAAATCTTCCAAGGCAGACTCGACAAGAGCTAATTTTTCTTGCTTCTTCATTCAAAATCACTTTCTGTTCCGTCTTCTTGCATGACCTTGACCAAGGTTTTTTCAGCCTTGTCCAGCGTCGCTTGGAGCTCTTTTGACAAGACCATGCCCTTTTGAAAGGCAGCAATCGCATCTTCCAGAGCGATTTCACCATTTTCCAAACTTTGTACAATGGTCTCTAGTTCTGCTAGATTTTCCTCAAATTTCTTTTGTTTTGACATCTTTAACCTCTAATTCTACTTGACCATCTCGCATCAAAAGCGTCACTTGGTCTTTTTTATTTAACATCTCAACAGAATCGACTACGGACTCTTCTTTTTTGACAATTGCATAACCACGCGCCACGATTCGACTGGTATCCAACATCAGTAAGGCTTCTGAAAGTCGCTTGACTTCAGCGACCTTGGCATCATAAACCAGCGCCATTTGGCTACGTAGGAGCTTGTCCAACTGACCTAAACGGTCTTGATAACGCTGGATTTTGGTAACAGGTGATAATTGGACTAGTTGATGCGTCCTTGCTTGGACTAGCTGTTTGCTATCAGAAATCCGTGTTCGCAAACTTTGTTTTAATCGCAGTTGCAGCTGATCCAACCGTTGCAAATAGCCGTCATACAAGCGCTCTGGCTGTCTAAAGATGACCGACTGACTGCATTTTTTCAGAGCTTCTTTTTTTCTTGACAGGACATTCTGAACTGCTGTCGCCATCCGCTTTTCTTGATTTTGCAAATGGGTCAGAAGATCCAACTTGGTTACAGGTGTTGCCAGTTCAGCTGCAGCTGTTGGCGTTGCAGCCCGTCTATCTGCCACAAAATCCGCCAAGGTCACATCTGTCTCATGTCCCACACTAGAAATGATTGGCAAACGGGATTCAAAAATAGCCCGTACCACGATCTCTTCGTTAAAAGCCCAGAGATCCTCGATGGAACCCCCACCACGACCAATGATGAGAACATCTAGGTCCTCACGTTGATTGGCACGCGCAATATTTCGAGCAATTTCCTCCGCAGCTCCATCACCTTGCACCTTAGTCGGATAGAGAAGAATGCCAACACCTGGAAAGCGTCTGCTGACGGTCGTGATAATATCTCGAATAACAGCTCCACTGCGACTGGTTACCACACCGATTCGCTTAGCAAACTGGGGAAGAGGTTGCTTGAATCTCTCTTGAAATAGACCTTCTTCCGTCAATTTTTTCTTAAGTTGTTCAAACTGAATCGCTAGCGCCCCAACCCCATCAGGCTCAGCTTTTTCAATGATGATAGAGTAACTACCGCTTGGTTCATAGACCTGCACACGCCCAATTACATTGATCTTCATTCCTTCTTCCAGGTCGAAACCTAATTTTTGATAGATCCCTGACCAGATGGTTGCTTGAATAACTGCGTGGTCATCTTTTAAGGAGAAATATTGGTGAGTAGGTCGTTTACGAAAGTTGGAAACTTGACCAGTTAAATAGACCCGTTCCAAGTAAGGGTCTTTATCGAATTTCATTTTCAGATACTTGGTCAAAGTTGTTACCGATAAATACTTTTCCATCTCCACCTACTATTCATTTTCTTGCTTTTCCATGGGTATTATTATACCAAAAACATGCTTAAAAATCACCTTTTTCCTACTGAAACTAAAGGAAAAATAGAAAAAGGAGGCTAGGCCTCCTCATCTGATTATTTACTGTTTCGCGCTTCTTCCAAAATCTTTGCAATCTTGGTGGTCAAAAGGTCGATAGCAACGGTATTACTGACCCCTTCAGGAATGACAATATCAGCATAACGCTTGGTTGGCTCAATAAACTGGTGGTACATAGGTTTTACCACACCTAGATATTGGTCAATCACGCTATCCAGACTACGACCACGCTCCTCCATATCTCGCTTGATCCGACGAATAATACGCACATCATCATCTGTATCCACAAAAATCTTGATATCCATCAAATCGCGCAGACGCTTGTCCTCCAAGACCAGAATCCCCTCAACGATAAAGACATCCTGAGGCTCCTGACGATAGGTCTTGCTACTCCGTGTATGTTCTGTATAGTCATAAGTCGGGATGTCCACTGGGCGCCCTGCCAACAATTCCTTAATCTGCTCGATCATCAGGTCTGTATCAAAGGCAAATGGATGGTCGTAATTGGTTTTGACACGCTCTTCAAAGGTCAAGTGAGACTGATCCTTGTAGTATGAATCATGCTCAATCATGGAAATCTTTTCATCAGGAAAGTGCGATAAAATGGCTCTTGAAACACTTGTTTTTCCTCCACCAGAACCACCTGTCACTCCGATAATGATTGGTCTATTTTGCATGCTATCCTCCGTTTTTTTATCCGTCGTCTATTCTATCACATTTTTTGCAAAATTTATAGTCTGATTTGGATAGTCTAGGGGAAACAAATCCATCCCCACACTCCAGTTAGACTAGCCAAAAACCTTTCTTGGCTTGTAGAGATTGCCCCTTTTTTCTAGAATGGCTAGCAATGTATCTCCCTCAAAGGCAGCTAATTCTTGGTCCGTTTGGTCTAGCTTGATAAAACGACCAAAGCGCACTTCTGTAGCCTCTTCAGGACTTAGGAAAACTTTGACAAGATCCCCCGTTCCAATTTCAAGAGGATGGAGAAAGTCCAGTTGACCAGCCTCCACTTTTTCAGCAATTTCGTCCAAGGTAAGAGCATCCTCCAGTTGTAACCCTGCAGCACTAGTCCGTGTCAGATGGGACATATGGGCCACATAACCAAGCTTCTCTCCCAAGTCAACTGACAAGGTACGGATATAAGTCCCCTTACTGCATTTCACACGAAATGTAAAACGTGCGAGGTGATCGTCATAAGAAATCGAACTAGTCCGCTCAAATTGATAAATAGTCACCTGACGTTCTGGACGCTCCACTTCCTGACCAGCACGCGCATACTCATAGAGCTTGCGACCATTAACCTTGACAGCCGAATACATAGGCGGAATCTGGGTAATAGGTCCGGTCAGACTCGCAATCGCTTCATCGACAATGGTTTCATCCAAGGGAGACAAAACGGGTGTCTCTGCGACCACTTCTCCGCTGGCATCCTCAGTCGTCGTTGAATAACCAAGAGTGATTTCCCCCTCATAGACCTTACCCTCATCCTGCATAAACTCGACCATGCGTGTCGCCTTACCCACCGCAATAGGCAAAACACCCACCACATCTGGATCCAAGGTCCCACCATGACCAATCTTCTTGGTTCCCAAAATCTTGCGCAGCTTAAAAACCGCATCGTGCGAGGTCATCCCCGCTTCTTTTTTTAAGTTGATAATACCGTTCATGTGTTGTTTCTAATTTCCCTTTCACTTCTATTCCTCATTGTTTAAATCAATTTTTTTAATATCATATAAATCCTCAGAGTAAAATGGTTTACCCGACTCAATTGGTAAAATATATTCAAAATTATCATCCTTTTCAAGTTGCTTATATTTTCCATTAACAACCAAAAAGTAGTCAGCATTTATGTTGTAATATCCATCTGGAAAGCTTGAAAAATCAATATCTCCTAGTTCCAATAGGTTGATTTTGCTAAGTGTTAAATGCAAGCAAAGTGCTCCCTCCTTCATAAAGTCTTTAACAGAAAGAGTCGCATATCCTCTAAAAGCTTGTTTTTCTTTACTGAATGAATTTTGATTTTGAAGAGCCTTTTCTTTTATTAAAGGAGTTATCCTATATGAATTTGATATTTTAAAACCAGGGCTAGCTAATGGCTGTTCTTTATCATCAATAACTACTATATCATATCCTTTCTTTTGTATTGCACTTTCTACAGCTGATTTAAAATCATTCAGAACTGTCTGAGCTTCTTGGCTCGATGCAGAAAGCCTCAAGAATTCTTTAAAACCATAATTCTCATTAATGAAACTGACCTGTGTTAATTTTTGACGAATGTACTTAGCACCTACTTGGATAGTCATTCCATTATCCGATACATCAAAAATACTAATATCTGAAACGTTGCTTTCTATTTCTACGCTTTTAAGAGCAACATCATAATTCATTCCCATAGAAGAATAAAACTCTTTTAATTGTTGAACTTTAGCATTATTTCTAAAGTGGGTTTGAATTGTATTTCCTATAAATGGAGAAAAAATCCCAATCAAAAATAGAATAAGTAACTTACGACTTAATTTTGGATTATAGTTTTCCTTTTGATAAATCCAATCTAAATACGGAAATAAAAATAATGAAAAAATGAAACTCCAAAGGTCAATATCTTTTATAAAGTCAAAGGAAACAATCATTTTAAATCTTAGCAAAAACATCAGAAAAATTGCTAAAAAAATATTTCCAATCAATAGGAAAGCAATGGAGCGTTTCGATTCATTTTTTGCTTTTCGCACATAAGATATCCCCACCAAAAGATTAGCCAAAAAACTAATTCCATAACCGAATATAGTTGGAATAAATCCAAAAATAGCAAAGAATAAATTATATCTTGAGTCAGTATCGCCTACGCCTTCAATATTTAAAAGACCATATAGGAGATTAAGAAAAAATACAACTAATGGTAAATAAGCAATATAAATTTCCGAGAATTTCAAAGATTTTTTCATAGGAACTCCTGTTTTTAAGGTAATCTCACTCGCCCTTCAGCGCTTCAAATTTCGCTTTCATAGTTGGATTTTTTCGGGTCAATTTTTTAACTGAAACATCTTCCAATTTGTTATTAGCGAGACGGAGTTGGTTTTCGGATGTGGTTAGGAATTTCTTAACCTCTTCCATGCGTTTGATAGCCTTGTCGATTTCATCGATAGCTTTACCAAAGTTGGTCGAAGCGGAGTTATAGTTCTTGGCAAAAGCTACTTTAAAGGCATCCAAATCTTCCTCAAAATGTGTAATATCGATATTTTGCTCTCGAACCAAGGCCAACTCTTGTTTGTATTTTAGGGAATTAAGCGCCGCATTTCGCAAGAGACCAATCAACTGGATAAAGAACTGAGGACGAACCACATACATCTTTTCATACTCGTGGCTGACGTCAACAATCCCTGTGTTAAAGTAATCGTTATCGGCCTCAAGCATGGTCACCAAAACGGCATACTCACAGTTCTTCTCCCGACGGTCCTTGTCCAATTCCTTGTAAAAATCCGCATTCTTGTGCTTCTTCTCTGTTCCGTCCGCTTCATTTTTCATCTCAAACATGATGGAAATGAACTCTAGACCATTTTCATCAAAATCACGGAAGATAAAGTCTCCCTTAGATCCACGCGCAGAGACCTTGTTATCCTTCTCAAAGTAGGCATTTGGAAAGGCAAAACTACGAACCTTGTTAAACTCACTCTCTGCATACTGTTCCAAACTTTCCCCGATAGCTTTTGTGGATTGTTGGGCTTTGAAATTCTTGTAAAATTCGACTTGTTCACTGGCTGCCTTGAGCTGGGCTTCGTAATTTTGCTTAACAGAAGCCAAAGACAACTCATTTTCCTTTTCTTGCAAGAGGAGCTGGTTTTTGACCTGATCACGCTCTCTTTCTAAATCAGAAAGGGTCTTTTGCAGTTGATTTTCATGCTCCAAACGCAAGGTGGCCAATTGGTTTTCCAAGGCCTGTAGTTCCTTGTCCTTTGCCAATAAAGCCTGATGACTTGTCTGTTCAACTTCTTTCTTGGCCAACTCTTTCTCTGTATCAAAGTTTTGGATTTGACTCTGCAGTTGCGCAATTTCTTGGTCTTTTTGAGCCAGTTTAGTCTGTTGCTCATTCATAGCCTTTTGCTCAGCCAAGGCCAGCTCCTGCTTCATGCGATCGTGTAATTCCTTATCAAACTCAGCTGTTCTCACTTGGGATAAAAGTTCAGCATACTGGCTCTCATTTACTGTAAAGACTTCCCCACAGTTGGGACATTTGATTTCGTTCATATCTTTCCTCTTTCTAGACTTCTCTAACCATTATATCATGCCTGAGGGAAAATCAAAAACAGTGAGTCGAAACCCACTGTTTATATCTTTTACTTTAAATTTTTTCCAAGGCCAAGCGCAAATCTTCAATCAAATCCTCTACATTTTCAAGACCGATTGACAAGCGGATTTGGTTTGGTGTGACACCTGCTGCTTCTAGATCTTTTTCTGACAACTGACCGTGAGTGGTTGTCGCTGGATGAACAACAAGCGATTTGGCATCTGCAACGTTCGCAAGGTCAGAGAAGATTTCCAAATTATCAATTACTTTACGAGCTTCTGCCTCTCCACCTTTGACATGGAAGGTAAAGATTGAACCCACACCTTTTGGCAAATATTTCTCAGCCAAGGCATGATATGGACTGTCAGCTAGTTTTGGATAATTTACCTTCTCTACCTTAGGATGGTTGACAAGGAAATCAACAATTTTCTCTGCATTTTGCACATGGCGTTCCACACGAAGAGAGAGAGTTTCAAGTCCCTGGAGCAAGAGAAAGGCGTTAAATGGCGACAAGGCCGCACCTGTATCACGGAGCAATTGAACACGAACAGCGATAATAAAGGCTGCTGCACCCACATCACGAGTATAGCTCAAGTTGTGGTAGCTAGGATCTTCCTCAACAAATTGAGGGAATTTTCCTGAAGCTGCCCAATCAAAACGACCACTGTCCACGATGACACCGCCAATAGTCGTACCATGCCCACCGATAAACTTAGTTGCTGAGTGAATGGCAATATCTACACCGTGAGAGAAGACGTTAATCAAATATGGTGTGGCAAAAGTATTGTCCGAAACGAGAGGAATCTGGTGTTTATGCGCAATCTCAGCCAATTTTTCCAAGTCAGGAATGTTAATCAAGGGATTCCCCAAGGTTTCAATCAAGACAAGCTTGGTATTGTCATTGATAGCTGCTTCCACTTCTTCCAAATTATCCACATCGACAAAGGTTGTTGTAATCCCATAACGAGGAAGGGTTTCCTTCAAGAGGTTGAAGGTCCCACCGTAAATAGTTGACGCAGCCACCACATGGTCACCTGCGTGAGCAAGCGCCAAAATAGTGTAGGTTACAGCAGCCATACCTGATGCGGTCGCTAGTGCTCCAACACCACCTTCAAGTGCAGCGATTCTTTCTTCAAATGCCGCTGTTGTAGGGTTTGTGATACGAGTATAAATGTTCCCTGGTTTTCTCAAGGCAAACAAATCAGCACCTTCTTGCGTGTCATCAAAAACGAAGGATGTTGTTTGATAAATCGGTACTGCACGAGACTTAGTTGCCGGATCAACTACTTGCCCAGCATGTAATTGTAGAGTTTCAAATTTAAAATCACGAGTCATAAGACGACCTCCAAATAGCTTCATTAGGGATATTGTATCATCTTGTGCTAGTCTTTTCCAATACCGTTTTTCTATATTTTGATATAAGGAACAACTATGACTAGTCTTACACATCAAACAAAAAAGCACGATTAACTCGTGCCCGTTTTTTAATCTACATAAGTATCTTCGTTTTTATTGAGGAAGGCGTAAGGCAAGCCCATCAAGAGACCTCCTCCGATAAAGTTCCCGACAAAGGTTACACCCCAGTGACGAAGAATATTAGGTATGTCAAAGTTAGCAATTGAATCAGCTGCAACACTGAACTTAACAATCGCAAAAGAAGCAAAATTCGCAGCAATGTGTTCGTTTGTTAAGAATACAAACATGTAAATTGCTGATAAGACAAGCCAAAGTTTGGCGCCACCGTCTTTCACCAAAACAAAGGAAAGAATGGCAATGTTTACAAAGATATTGGCTAAAATACCTTCAAGCAAGACTAGCTCATTGGAACGACCTAACTTCATCTCTACAACCCCTGAAATGAAGCTATCATGTGTTAGATTTGCATAGGCTGCTGAGTGAGCAAAGCCCCAACCTGCTATCAAGGCTCCGATAAGGTTGAACAAGGTACAGTAAAGCAAAATCTCAGCTGTTTTTCTCCATGAGATTTTTTTCAAGAAACTACCAGCTGTCAAAAACATCATATTCGAAGTTACCAGCTCAGCATTCAAGAAAACAATGTAGGCCAATCCCCAAGCAAAAACAAATGGGAAGAGGAAACGTCCACTACCTGGTGCGATTTTATTTATCAAGTCAGCACCAACCGCACCTGCAGCCGTGCTAAATGTTAAAAAGGCACCTGCAAACATGGAACGAATCGCATACTTAAACTTACTTTGGCTATAAAGACTTTCTTTCTTCTTGCAAGCAAATTCAATCTTTGAAATAAATTCTGAAGAGACCATAAAAAACTCCTAAACTTTTATTTGTGATAATTATAACATAATTCTTGTTTTCTAGAAAGCGTTTTCCGTAAATTTCTAAAATATTTATCTTAAAAATCTATATCGTAAGGCTTACAAACCTTTTTCATAAGAACTATTTTGATTCTATTTATTCATATAAAAAACCAGTGAAATAGCACTTCACTGGTTCATTCTTAATATCGTTGTCTATACGGTTGATTAAAGGCCTTCAAAATATCCTCAGAAGTCTCAGAATAAGCTTTTGATTCTTTAAAGATACCTTTGACGATTATACGCTCGGTTTCATCATAATCAACACAAGTAACCAAAGTAATCTCCTGCACACCAATACGATCATCGATTTCATCTACACGGTCTGGTGTAACACGTTTTACTTCTGTAATCTCATAAGTATAAACTTTATCCTTATCCGTCAGATAAATTTTCATACCCGCTTTGGCATTGACCAAAGGTGAGAAAAGCATTTGACTGGCATTTTCAGCAGTAAAGATATGGTGACTTGCTAGAGAATAGTTGCCTTCTCCCATTTTTTGATCTGGTTTCATGGTCCCTGCTCCGTAGAACAGGTTTACATTGTCCAAACCTTTAAAAATCGGTAAGTTAATCTCCACTTCGGGAATAGCAATACCTCCAATAACGGGAAGTTTCTGAGCATCCCATTGTGAAGCCAATACAGCTTCGGATGAAATAGACTTAACAGAGTCAAAATCAAAATTCCCTTCGGTTTTTAGATTTTCATCTATATTTTCCTTAGTGACTTGATTGACTTGGTATTTATTGGTATTCCAGACCAAAAAGATATCGCGAATCTTTGAATTAAAAATTAAAGCTAGCGATAAAAGAATTAAGAAACCTGCTAAAATATTAATAAATAGATTTCTGCGCTTATTCTTCTTATTTTTCGTTTTTTTATGAGACATTATGCTTCACCTTCTGTTTCAATTTCAGTCCCAACTTCTTCTTTTTCTGCCGCAGCAACCGTTGTAAAGGTCACAATCTTAGCATCCTGATCTAGACGCATCACCTTAACTCCCATAGTTGAGCGTCCAGTTTGTGAAATATTGGCAACGTTAGTACGGATCATGACACCTGTATCTGTGATAATCATCAGGTCTTCATCTCCTTTAACAGTAAGAAGACCTGCCAGAGGACCATTCTTCTCAGCAACATTGGCTGTCTTCATCCCTTTACCACCACGGCCTTTAGTAGGATATTCAGTAGCAAGTGTACGTTTACCATATCCTTTTTCAGTGATGATAAGAACTTCGTCTTGGTTCGTAATCACGCTAGCACCAACTACTGTGTCCCCTTCACGAAGATTGACTCCTCGGACACCTGTCGCGATACGGCTCATGCCACGAACAGCTGATTGATTAAAGCGAACGGCATAACCAAACTTGGTACCTATGATAATATCCGTATCTTCTTCTGTCAGCAAGACATTAATCAATTCGTCTTCATCCTTAAGATTCAAAGCTTTAAGTCCATTTTGACGAATATTAGCGAACTCTTTGACACTGGTTCTCTTCACGACACCATGACGAGTTGTAAAGAAGAGATAAGCGTCATCACTACGTTCAGACTCAACGTTGATGATGGTCTGAATACTCTCACCTTCGTCCAACTTCAATAGATTGACAACTGGCAAGCCCTTAGCAGTACGACCGTATTCAGGGATTTCATAACCTTTCAGTCGATATACGCGTCCTTTATTGGTAAAGAAGAGCAAATGATCATGGGTGCTGGTTGAAACCAACTCACGCACAAAGTCATCATCCTTAACTCCCGTACCTTGAACTCCACGGCCACCACGTTTTTGAGCAGTGAATTCACCTTGGTCCAAACGTTTGATATAGCCCTTATTAGAAAGGGTAATCAAGACATCCGTTTCTTCAATCAAATCTTCATCTTCAAGAGTTAAGACTTCTCCGATCATCAACTCCGTACGACGCTTGTCACCAAACTTGCGTTTGACTTCGTCCAATTCCTCTTTGATAATTTGCGCCACGCGCTCAGGTTTGGCAAGAATATCAGCCAAATCTGCAATCAAGGCAATCAATTCATCATATTCAGACTGAATCTTATCACGTTCCAATCCTGTCAAACGACGAAGACGCATATCAAGGATAGCTTGACTTTGACGTTCAGAAAGCTTGAACTTGTTCATCAACTCTGCTTGCGCTTCCGCATCCGTTTCACTAGCACGGATAATACGAATCACTTCATCAATGTGATCCAGAGCGATTAAAAGACCTTCTAAGATGTGCGCACGCGCTTCTGCTTTTTCCTTGTCAAAACGAGTACGGCGAACAACCACTTCTTTTTGGTGCTCGATATAAGCATCCAAAATTTGACGAAGGGACAAGATTTTTGGCACACCATTTTGAATCGCCAACATGTTGAAACCAAAGTTGGTTTGCATCTGGGTCATCTTGAAGAGGTTGTTAAGGATAACGTTGGCAGACGCGTCGCGTTTAACCTCGATTACAAAGCGAACTCCTTCACGGTTGGACTCATCACGTACGGCTGTAATGCCCTCAATTCGTTTTTCCTGAACCAAGCGAACAATATGCTCATGTACCTTGGTTTTATTAACCATATAAGGGAATTCCGTTACAACGATACGCTCACGACCCGTCTTAGTGGTTTCAATCTCTGTACGAGAACGAAGGACAATGGAACCTTTACCAGTCTCATAAGCCTTATGAATACCTGATTTCCCCATAACAAGAGCACCAGTCGGAAAATCTGGACCAGGCAAGACTTCCATCAAGTCCTTAGTCGTCACTTCAGGATTATCCATAACCAACTTCACTGCATCAATGGTTTCACCCAAGTTGTGAGGTGGAATATTGGTTGCCATCCCAACAGCGATACCCGTTGCTCCATTGACCAAAAGGTTTGGAAAACGAGCAGGCAAAACCAAGGGTTCACGTTCGTTAGCATCGTAGTTATCTACGAAATCAACAGTGTTTTTATTGATATCACGAAGCATTTCAAGAGCAATCTTGCTCATACGTGCCTCAGTGTACCGCTGCGCGGCAGCACCGTCCCCATCCATAGAACCAAAGTTTCCATGCCCATCAACAAGCATGTAACGGTAGCTCCACCACTGAGCCATACGAACCATGGCTTCGTAAATAGAGGAATCTCCGTGTGGGTGGTATTTACCCATAACATCCCCTGTAATACGGGCTGACTTTTTATGAGGTTTATCTGGTGTAACACCTAGTTCATTCATTCCGTATAGAATACGACGGTGAACAGGTTTTAAGCCATCTCGAACATCAGGAAGGGCCCGCGCGACGATAACGCTCATGGCGTAGTCGATAAAGCTGGTCTTCATCTCCTTTGTCAGATTGACATTCACTAAATTTCTATCCTGCATTCATAAATGCCTCATTTCACTATTAGTAATTAGATATATTATACCATAATTTGTCATTCATTTCAGTCTTTGAAAACCACTAAAACGTTTACATCAATAACCGAATAGAATATTCGTGACAAAGCTTTTTAAAAGTGATAGAATGAAAGTGTCTGGGGATTCCCCTAAAAAAAATGAAGGAGATGTTTAGATAATGACTTCAACTAAACAACACAAAAAAGTGATCCTTGTTGGTGACGGTGCCGTAGGTTCATCTTACGCTTTCGCACTTGTTAACCAAGGAATTGCACAAGAGCTTGGAATTATCGAAATTCCACAATTACACGAAAAAGCTGTTGGTGATGCGCTTGACCTTAGCCACGCCCTTGCCTTCACTTCACCTAAAAAAATCTACGCTGCTCAATACTCTGACTGTGCAGACGCTGACCTTGTTGTTATCACTGCAGGTGCTCCTCAAAAACCAGGTGAAACTCGCCTTGACCTTGTAGGTAAAAACTTGGCTATCAACAAATCAATCGTAACACAAGTTGTTGAATCAGGTTTCGATGGTATCTTCCTTGTTGCAGCTAACCCAGTTGACGTTTTGACTTACTCAACTTGGAAATTCTCTGGATTCCCTAAAGAACGTGTTATCGGTTCAGGTACTTCACTTGACTCAGCACGTTTCCGTCAAGCACTTGCTGAAAAATTGGATGTTGATGCTCGTTCCGTTCACGCCTACATCATGGGTGAACACGGAGATTCTGAGTTTGCGGTTTGGTCACATGCTAACATCGCTGGTGTAAACCTTGAGGAATTCCTTAAAGACACTCAAAACGTTCAAGAAGCTGAATTGATTGAATTGTTCGAAGGTGTTCGTGACGCTGCTTACACAATCATTAACAAAAAAGAGCTACATACTACGGTATCGCAGTAGCACTTGCTCGTATCACAAAAGCAATCCTTGATGACGAAAATGCAGTACTTCCACTTTCAGTCTTCCAAGAAGGTCAATACGGTGTTAAAAACGTCTTTATCGGTCAACCAGCTGTTGTTGGTGCACACGGTATCGTTCGTCCAGTAAACATCCCATTGAACGACGCTGAAACTCAAAAAATGCAAGCATCTGCTAAAGAATTGCAAGCTATCATTGATGAAGCATGGAAAAACCCTGAATTCCAAGCAGCTTCTAAAAACTAATGAAAAGAAGGTTCTCAAACATGGGAACCTTTTTCTTTTTGCCCTAAAAATGCCTCAAAGCAATTAAAAAAGCCTACTGACCAAGCTAGAAAGCTTGATACAATAGGCTTTTTGAAAATTCATTATTTAACAGCGTCTTTAAGAGCTTTACCAGCTTTGAATGCTGGAACTTTAGAAGCTGCGATTTTGATTTCTTTACCAGTTTGTGGGTTGCGACCTTTACGTGCAGCACGCTCACGAACTTCAAAGTTACCGAAACCGATCAATTGAACTTTTTCACCAGCTGCAAGGTATTCAGTTACTGCTGCAAATACAGCGTCAACTGCTGCTGCTGAATCTTTCTTAGTCAATTCTGTAGCTTCTGCTACTTTAGCGATCAAATCTTGTTTGTTTGCCATGTTAACAAATCCTCCAAATAATTTCTAATTAACAAATATAATCATATCCTAAAATCGGCTATAGGTCAAGTCAAAAACACTATTTTGACCATTTTTTCTCTATTTTTTTAGGAATTGTAGCGAATTAGAATTGCCCAAGCATTCTCTCCAGTATGAGTTTGAATAATAGAGCCAGTTTCCAATACAGAGATTGGCTTCTCAACATAAGGTTGCAATAATGCCTTCATCTCATTCGCCAATTCGTTCGTTCCAGCATAGGAAATTCCAATTTCTGCAACTGATTTTTGGGAAAGAGTGTTGGTTAATTCCTCAAGCCACTTTTTGAAAGTTTTCGCTCCACGTCCTTTGGCGATTGGTTGGAGTTCGTGGTTTTTCATCTGCATTACTACACGAATATTCAAGAGTGAGCTTAGTAATCCTGTCACACGTCCAATACGACCACCCTTAACTAAGTTTTCTAGCGTCGAAACACCGATATAGAGTTCTGTATGATTTTTGACGTCCTCTACATGAGCTAAGATCGTTTCTAAATCTTTACCTTCTTTAGCAAGTTTTGCGGCTTCAACTACTTGGAACTTCATTGCTTGATCTGTAAAAGAACTATCAATAACCGTTACATCAGCAGTTGAGAGACTGGCCCCTTGGCGAGCAGCTTCCACAGTTCCAGACAAGGCATGGGACATGTGAATAGCGATAATTTGACTGCCATCTTTACCTAGTTCTTCAAAGACCTCAGCAAACACTCCTACAGGTGGCTGGCTTGTTTTAGGCAGATTCTTGCTTTGTTGCATAAGATGAAGGAATTCTCCCTCTTTCAAATCTGCATCCGAATAAAGCACACTATCAATCATAACTGATAGAGGGACAACAGTGATATTTAATTCTTTAACTACTTCTGGTTCGATAGTAACAGAAGAGTCCGTTACAATTTTTACTTGTGTCATAATTCAATCTTTCTATTCTTCTCGATAGGATTGGGATTTTCTCTTTTATTATATCAAAAAAATGATAAAAAATCATAAGTGATCCGATGAAAAGAACTGAATTTTTGGTATAATCTATCTATAGAAAAGTGAGGAACAGCTATGATTCGAAAACTTCAACCGATTATCACTATTATTTTTGGAGCTGCTATCTATGCCTTCGGTCTTACTTACTTTGTTGTTCCTTATCATTTATTTGAGGGAGGGGCGACAGGTATTACCTTGATTACCTACTATCTTTTTAAGATTCCTGTCTCATTGATGAACCTCTTAATTAATATCCCTTTATTTATCCTGGCTTGGAAGATATTTGGACCTAAGACCCTCTACTCCAGTCTTTTAGGATCTATTTCACTTTCCGTTTGGCTAGCAATTTTTGAGCGCATTCCTTTGCACATCGACTTGCAAGGGGATCTCATCATTGTCGCTTTAGTCTCAGGAGTCTTACTGGGGGTTGGTTTAGGAATTATCTTTAATGCTGGTGGAACCACTGGTGGCTCTGATATCGTTGCCCGTATCCTCAACAAATACACCAATATTTCGATTGGTAAATTGCTCTTTGGGATTGACTTTTTCATCCTGATGTTGATTTTGATTATCTTCCAGGATCTTCGTCTAGTTACCTATACCCTCTTATTTGACTTTATCATCGCTCGTGTTATCGACTTGATCGGCGAAGGAGGTTATGCTGGTAAAGGATTTATGATTATTACACAATATCCTGTTCAATTGGCCAAAGAGATTAACGATGAACTCGGACGTGGCGTTACCTTTATATCTGGTCAAGGCTACTACAGCAAAAAGGATTTAAAAATTATCTACTGTATCGTCGGTCGAAACGAAATCGTTAAAATGAAAGATATGATTCACAAAATTGATCCTCAAGCCTTTATCACCATCACTGAGGCTCATGAAATTCTGGGTGAAGGATTTACTTATGTGAAAGATTAAAAAAGCTGGGAATTCCCAGCTTTTATTCTTCTTCTGCGAGGGTTGAATGGCGGAACCCGTAAGTAAAGTAAATGACTAGAGCAACTACAAGAGCGATGCTAAAGGCAATCCAGGTATCTAGACTATATTGAAGCATAAAGGAAACACAGATAAGGATGGAAAGGATTGGCAAAAGTGGTACCAAAGGAGTTTTAAACTCTCCCTCTTTTGGCATACCCTTATCCTTTCTGAGTTTTATTATTCCGTAGGCTAGCAAAATGAGATAAGCTAGCGTACAGATATTTAAGAAGGCTGCAATACTGGCTAGAGGAAAGACTCCTGCAGCAATGGCTGAAGCAACTCCTGTTAAGAGAGTCGCATTTTTAGGAACGCGACTGGTCTTGCTTAATTGTTTGAAACTTTGAGGTAAAAGTCCATCACGCGCTAAGCTATAAATCATCCGAGATAAAGCATAAGTCATAGAGATACATACGGTTATCAGAGTTAAAATGGCTACAAGCGAAACATAATTTGCTGCCCAGCCGATACCAATACTCCGTAATGAAAATGCTACTGCATCGTCCACATTGAGCTTACTGTAGTGAACAATCCCTGTCAATACTAAGGTTACCAAAGCATAGAGAATGGTGACGATTGTCAGAGAAAGCACGATTCCGCGGGGAATATTTTTTTGAGGACTTTGAATTTCATCAACTGCCATGGAAATAGACTCAAATCCGAGAAAACCAAAGAACATCAAAGATGCGCCCGCCATAATCCCAGTACTTCCACCATATAGTTGACCAAAACCAAAGGGAGCAAAATTCGACCAATTTTCAGGTTTGATGTACCAAATACCAACTAGGATAAATAAGGCGAGAGCTGAGAATTTCAAGACCACTAAAAGCGAATTAAATCTCAAAGCTGCCTTAGAATTTAATAAAACCAATCCCGTTACCAATGTCAGTACTAAAATAGGCAGAAGATCGATATAGGTTCCCTGTTCAGGATTAAAGGTTCCATTCAAGGCTTGGGGCATGGAGATACCATAATTACTGAGCAATCCCTTAAAGTAAGCTGCCCAGCCAGACGCCACACCTGAAACAGCTGTCATGAATTCCATGATGGTCAACCAACCAGCAATCCAGGCTGGCAATTCTCCTAGAATCGCATAGAGGTAACTATAAGCACCACCAGTAGCAGGCACACGAGAGGCAAATTCTGCGAAAAAGAGGGCTGATAGAGAAACACACAGAGCAGAAATCACAATGGAAATCACTAATGAGGGACCAGCTAAGGTAGCCGCTGCTGTTCCTGTAATGGTGAAAATCCCTGTCCCCACCATGGCACCAATCCCTAGAAGAATCAAATCCCACAATTTCAAATGGCGATGCATCTCTGTCTGTCTCAGACTAACATCCTTGGTTCTAAAAATATTCATACTTCATCTCCACTAAATGTAATTGTTTTATTTTACCATATAAAAACAGTTTTGTGAATATTTATTAGGTTCTTTTTTGAAAAAAATTCTGAACAGAAAGGATTTCTGTTCAGAATTTGCATTTTTACCCACTGATTCTTTCAATTAGTTACCTATCAAGCGAGTAGGTTCAACAGTATACTCCATTGAAAGTTTTTTGAGGATTTTGGATTTTTAAACTTCAAAGTAAGGGAACGGACTGTCACTATCTAAAGGACGATTTGGAACTTCTTGTTCCAAAATAGCGCGCCAACCAGATACCAATTCTTCAAAAGTCAGTTGTGCTTCTGGAGAAGCTGTTGTCAGCTTCCGACCAAACCAAGCCATGGTTGCAGTTTCAAACTGAAGCATAGCGTACTGGATTACTGGTACATTTGCCTCTTCATAATTTTCATTTACTGCACGCGCTACTTCTGCCGCTTGCGGAAGGAGTTGATTGCTGATTTTATCGACAACAGTCGCATCCATCTCTCTCCATGAAAGAAGTTGACCATTTACCTGATAAAAGAGCTCAAAGGTTTCTTGATTTTCCTTGAAATTAGCAAGAACAAAAGCACGTTCTACTGCCTCAGGACCACCAGCAGCTTTTACAGCGTTTATCAAAAGGTTTTGTTCCATTTGTCTCCAATAATCATCTGCTTCTTCTACTAAATCAATTGTGAAAGGTGGAACAATTTCCTCAGCAGGAATTTCACCTTTATTCGCTTTTTCAACATTACCAAATAATTTTTTTAAGAATCCCATTTGCTTCTCCTTTTGAGTTTTATCCGACAGATCCTTCCATTTCATAGCTAATCAAGCGGTTCAGCTCAACTGCATATTCCATTGGAAGTTCTTTTGTGAAGGGTTCGACAAACCCCATAACGATCATCTCTGTTGCCTCAGATTCTGACAAACCACGGCTCATGAGGTAGTATAGTTGTTCTTCTGAAATCTTAGAAACCTTAGCTTCGTGCTCCAAAGCAACTTGCGAGTTGTGGATTTCATTAAATGGAATAGTATCTGATGCTGATAAGTCATCCATGATAATGGTATCACACTCGATGTGAGAAACAGATTTCTTAGAGTTCTTGTTAAAGGTTACTTGTCCACGGTAGTCGACCTTTCCTCCGCCTTTAGCGATGGATTTAGACACGATAGACGAGCTTGTATGTGGGGCGTTGTGGATCATCTTGGCACCAGTATCCTGATGTTGCCCTGCGTTAGCAAAGGCGATTGAAAGCATGGTACCACGTGCTCCTTCTCCATCTAGGTAAACAGATGGGTATTTCATAGTTGTTTTGGCACCTAAGTTTCCATCGATCCACTCAACAGTTGCATCTTTCAAAGCTTTGGCACGTTTTGTTACCAAGTTATAGACATTATCAGACCAGTTTTGGATGGTTGTATAACGCATATAAGCTCCGTCCAAAGCGAAAATTTCTACAATGGCAGCGTGCAAGCTGTTACTTGAATAAGTTGGCGCTGTACAGCCTTCTACGTAGTGGACACTCGCTCCTTCATCAACGATAATCAAGGTACGTTCGAACTGACCTGTATTTTCGTTATTGATACGGAAGTAGGTTTGAAGTGGAATATCTACTTTGACACCTTTTGGCACGTAGATAAAGGTTCCACCAGACCATACTGCTGAGTTGAGGGCAGCCAATTTGTTATCTGTTGGCGGTACCAACTTAGCGAAGTATTGTTTAAACAAGTCTGGGTATTCCTTGAGGGCAGAATCCGTATCTGTAAAGATAATCCCCAATTTCTGGAACTCTTCCTTCATGTTATGGTAAACCACTTCTGACTCATACTGGGCAGAAGCTCCTGCTAGATAAGCACGCTCAGCTTCTGGAATTCCGATACGTTCAAAGGTTTCTTTGATTTTCTCAGGAACTTCGTCCCATGAACGGGCTGGTTTGTCAGATGGTTTTTGGTAGTAGATCAAGTCATCAAAGTCAATCTCTGACAAGTCTGCTCCCCAGGTTTGCATAGGCATTTTTTTGAAGGTTTCATAAGACTTCAAACGGAATTCTAACATCCACTCAGGTTCACCCTTAGCAGCTGATAATTCGCGAATGACTTCTTCGTTCAATCCTTTTCCTGTCGATAGGACAGGCTCTACATCGTCATGGAAACCAAATTTATATTCACCAAGGTCAATTGGTTTTGGTTCTACTCTTTCTTCAGCCATAATATCCTTTCTTTCATTATATATTTCTATGTTTCTTATTTTTCTTCTTGATCTTCAATTGTTTTCTTAAGGGCATTCCAAGCTAGAGTTGCACACTTGATTCGTTGAGGGAATTTGGCAACACCTGATAAGAAAGCCGCGTCTCCAAGTTGGTCTTGACGCTCATCTTTTTGCCCTTGAACCATTTCAGAAAAAATAGTTGCAAGTTCTAAAATTTCTTGTTTGGTCTTGCCTAAAACTGCATCTGTCATCATACTAGCAGAAGCAGTTGAAATCGTGCATCCTGAATTTAGAAAAGCGATATCTTCTAAACGATCCTCTGCGTCAAACTTAACAGAGAGATTAATAACATCGCCACAGGTTGGATTGTTGAGGCTGATTTGCTCAGCGTCTTCTAACTTCCCTTGGTGATGTGGATTTTTCGAATGGTCTGCCACCACTGCCATATAAAGGCTATCTAGTTTAGAAAGTGCCATTGAAAAACTCCTTTGTCTTTTGTAGGGCATCGACTAGCTTGTCACAATCTGCCTTGGTATTGTAGATATAAAAACTTGCACGAGCTGTTGCTGGAACTTCCAAATATTGGAGCAAAGGTTGAGCACAATGATGACCTGCACGAACTGCTACCCCTTCATAATCCAGTGCTGTAGCTAGGTCATGGGGATGAAGATCGCCTAGGTTAAATGCAATCACACCTGAACGTTTAGCCAAGTCCTGCGAACCATAAATAGTCAATCCCTCAATTGCCTGCAATTTTGGAAAGACATATGCAATCAATTCCTGTTCATGAGCTTCAACGGCATCCATACCAATCTTTTCTAGATAATCCACTGCTGCAGCAAGTCCGATAGCACCTGCCATATTTGGCGTTCCAGCCTCAAATTTCCAAGGCAACTCCTTCCAACTAGCAGATTGCTCATAGACGAAATCAATCATCTCGCCACCAAACTCAACTGGTGACATTTGTTCCAGATACTTTTCTTTACCGTAAAGAACACCAATACCAGTTGGTCCAGCCATCTTGTGACCTGAAAAAGCAAAGAAGTCCACATCCAAGTCCTGGACATCAATCTTCATATGGGGCGTAGACTGAGCGCCATCCACCACCATGATAGCTCCAACTTGGTGGGCCAATTGCGTGATTTCTTTGATAGGATTGACTACACCAAGAACATTTGAGGCGTGAGCTAGGGAGACAAACTTGACTTTATCAGTCAATTTAGCTCGCAAGTCATCCATATCCAGAGCTCCATCCTTGAGATAAACATAGACAAGCTCTGCCCCAGTCTTGCGACAGACCTCCTGCCAAGGAATGATATTGGAATGGTGTTCCATGACAGAAATCAAGACCTGGTCTCCCTCAGTCAGGATTTCCTCAGCGAAGCGTGCCACCCAGTTAAGGCTGGTTGTCGTTCCTCTGGTAAAGAGAACTTCCTTTGTAGAGCCTGCATGGATAAACTTACGAATGGTTTCACGAGCAGCTTCATAAGAAGCTGTTGCTCGCTCAGCCAAGGTATGAACACCACGGTGAACATTGGCATTGTCCTGCTTATAGTAGCGGTTGATTGTTTCCAGAACTGCTAGTGGTTTTTGTGTCGTCGCAGCATTGTCCAGATAGACCAGAGGTTCATCGTTGACAATCTGGTCTAAAATTGGAAAATCCTTACGAATCGCTTCTACATCTAACATAGGCTTCCCCTTAGCGTTTTGACAATTTTTCTTCGATGGTTGCAATCATTTCTTCACGAACTTCTTTGACTGGAATCTCAACAATTACGGAGCCAAGGAAACCACGAACAACCAAGCGTTCTGCAGTTGCCTTATCCAAGCCACGACTCATGAGATAGTACATATCTTCTGGATCTACTTGTCCGATAGAAGCCGCGTGACCTGCAGTTACGTCATTTTCATCAATCAAAAGAATTGGGTTGGCATCTGAACGAGCCTGATCTGAAAGCATAAGAACACGACTCTCTTGTTGCGCATCTGCTCCCTTAGCCCCCTTGATGATGTGGCCGATACCGTTGAAGGTCAAGGTTGCTTTTTCAAGGATAACCCCATGTTGGAGGATATTTCCGATTGAGTTGCAACCGTAGTTAGTCACTCGAGTGTCAATCCCTTGCACCTGACGACCACTTGAAAGAGCTACGACTTTAAGGTCAGCATGGCTACCATTTCCAATCAAATCGCTATCAAAATCAGCAACAACATTTCCTTCGTTCATGACACCGATTGCCCAGTCAATGCTTGCATCGTTGCCTAGTTTACCACGGCGGCTAATGTAGGCAGTGACATTTTCACCTAAACGGTCAATAGCAGCAAACTTCACTTGCGCACCAGAACGAGCAATCACTTCGACCGTGATATTAGCAGTTGCCTTGGCACTACCTTCACCACGTGACTCTAAACGCTCCAGATAACTAATCTTAGAATATTTACCAGCGATAATCATAATATGCTTGTTAAATGGCACATCGCTATCACTGTCTTGGTAGAAAATACCTTCGATTGGCTCTGTAATCTCAACATTATCTGGAATATAGAGAACAGCACCACTGTTAAAGTAAGCTGTATGGTAGGCTGCCAACTTGTCATCGTCATACTTAACAGATGACATGAAGAATTCCTCGATAAGTTCGGGAATTTCTTCTAAAGCTGAGTGAAAGTCTGTAAAGACTACTCCTTGTTCAGCCAATTCAACTGGAATTTGTTCAAAAACAGTCTGCGTTCCTACTTGCACCAACTTCAAGTGATTATCTAAAGCAGTGAAGTCAGGAACATTTGCTGAAGGTTCACTTTCTGTGATCGTTCCATCTCCCAGATTCCAACGGTGAAATTTGACACGCTCAATGACTGGTAATTCCAAACTCTCAATCTTATCAAAAGCTTTTTGACGGAGGTCAGCCAACCAGCTTGGTTCAGCGTGCATTTCTGAAAAAAGTTTAATATTCTCTTTAGTCATTTACTTCTCCTAAAAGATACGAGGGAATTACAATTCTTCCTTGTAGTCGTAGCCAAGTTCTTCAGCTAGTTTTGCGTATCCTTCACGTTCCAAACGGGCAGCCAATTCTGGACCACCAGAAAGGACAACACGCCCTTCCATCATCACGTGGACAACGTCTGGTGTGATGTAGTTCAAGAGACGTTGGTAGTGAGTGATAATCATAGCACCAAAGCCTTCACCACGCATGGCATTGACACCTTTAGACACAACTTTAAGGGCGTCAATATCAAGACCTGAGTCAATCTCATCCAAAAGGGCAAATGTTGGTTCCAACATCAAGAGTTGAAGAATTTCATTACGTTTTTTCTCACCACCAGAGAAACCTTCGTTGAGGTAACGCTCAGCCATTTCTTCTTTCATGTTGAGCAATTCCATTTTCTCGTCTAGTTTAGTGATAAACTCACGAACCGAAATCTTCTCGTCATCTTCTTTACCAGCATTCATGGCTGCACGAAGAAATTCAGCGTTAGTAATTCCTGGAATTTCAGACGGGTATTGCATAGCAAGGAAAAGTCCCATACGCGCACGCTCGTCTACTTCCAATTCAAGGATATTTACACCATCAAACAAGACTTCACCTTTGGTAACTTCATAGTTAGGGTTCCCCATGATAGCTGCAGAAAGAGTCGATTTACCAGTACCATTTGGTCCCATGATAGCAGCGATTTCTCCTGTTTTCAGAGTCAGATTGACCCCTTTCAAAATTTCTTTTCCTTCAATTTCAACGTGAAGATCTTTGATCTCTAATACTGACATGATAGTTCCTTTCTTTTTCTGGCCTACTTCCTTTACCCTTAAAGAAATCACTTACATTTCTAAAAAAATACAAGAAAAGGTCCATAAATATACTCTACTAGTATAACAAAAAAAAGCCTAAAAGGCTTTGATTTTGTTTAGAAGCTAGTGACTAATCCTTGCGGTTTAGGTGCTGATCAATGGCATCTACTATTTTCCCCATTACATAACTTAACCTAAAATTTCGAAAAAGTAGAATGGCCCAAAAGGCTGCCATAAAATAGCGACCCGTCATCCAAGCTTCATTGAAAAAATAAGTCTCAGCAGCAGTAAATAGTGCTATCACGATAAATTGTTGTCTAGTCATAGGATTATTGTACCATGAAATCCACTTTTAGTCTTCTTCGACCATGACTTTATCAGCCAAAAATTCGAATCCTTCTGGAATTAGACTTTCTTCTTCTACCTCTTGATCTGCTTGAGAAGACTTGTTTTTAGCTGAAAATGCTGCACGAACCTCTTTCCATTCCTCAAGGGAAATTGCCAGGATTTCAGGTGAAAATCCAGCCGCTTGGCTAAGAATATTGCCAAACATGGTATTGAGGTTATCCCGTTTCATAGTTTGTCCAGCATTGAAATTAGATTCAAAAGCTAAAATAGCATGGTGTTCGTTGGCCGCAACTGGTTGAGAACCAACAAGCAGAGCCTTATCAGGACCTGCTAAGCTTTCAATCACTTCTCCCCATGCATTCTGGAGGCGAATCAAGTTTTGCCGTGCCAAATCAGGATTTTCAACAGCTTCTTGTAGGATAGCCTGAACTTTATTACGGTCTACTCGATAGACTGTCTTGGAAGTGGCTGGACGGCTAGGGACTGGCACTACTTGTTTAGGAGCTGCTCCAACATTGGCAAGTTCTTGTTTGAGACGAGCGACTTCCTGTCTCAGTGTAGAAATTTCACTTTCTACAGCTCCTGAAAGAGCAGATTCAGGCTTAATCTCAGCTAAACGAATGGTCATCATTTCAGCATAAATCTTAGGTTGCAGGCTAGCTTTCATATCCGCCAAACTCACAGTCGCTATTCGAATCATTTCAAAGAGACTTTCCTGAGAAAGAGCTAGATTGTCCATAAAAACTGGACTATGATGAGTATTTTCGCCACCTGTCTGAACAACTAGTAAATCACGCAAGTACTGTAAAAGATCCGTCACAAAACGAGTCATGCTCTTGCCATTTTCAAACAAAAGATTCAAAGAATCAAGCGCTTTTGAAACATCCTGCTGAGATAAGGCAGCTACATAGTCATCAAGCGCTGATAGACTAATGGTGCCTGTAATCTCCTCAGAGATAGCTGTGGTTAAAGCATTCCCTTGCGTCAAACTCAAAGCTTGGTCCAGAATAGACAAGGCATCCCGCATTCCACCTTCAGCTCGTCTAGCAATGATTTCCACAGCCTCTGGTTCAGAACTGATATTTTCTTTTTCTAAAATATGATGAATATGTGCTGTGATATCTTGCGTTCGAATCGACTTAAACTCAAAACGTTGGACACGCGATAAAATAGTTGCTGGAATCTTGTGCAATTCGGTGGTCGCCAAGATAAAGATAACGTTTTGAGTTGGTTCTTCTAGTGTCTTCAAAAGCGCATTAAAAGCTCCAGTAGACAACATATGAACCTCGTCTATGATATAGACCTTATAACGTGCCAAACTAGGAGCGTAAGTAGATTTATCACGAATTTCACGGATTTCATCAACTCCGTTATTCGAAGCTGCATCCATTTCGATAACATCTTCTAAGCTACCTTCTGTCACAGCCTGACAGATATAGCAGTTATTACATGGTTCTCCGTCCACTTGGTTCGGACAGTTCATAGCCTTGGCAAAAATCTTGGCCACACTGGTCTTCCCAGTCCCACGAGGACCTGAGAAAAGATAGGCATGACTAATCTTTTCCTGCTCGACCGCTTGTTTTAGGGTTTTAGCCACAACCTCTTGTCCGACCAATTGTGAAAAAGTTTGACTTCTATATTTTCGATAAAGTGCTTGATACATTAGGCTTTCTCCTCAAACATCGTAAAGTCCCATTCTGTCTTCTCAAGCAAAATAGCGACAAATTGTTCCAAGTAATCACGGTCAACGGCATTGTAATCATCAATAACTGAAGAATCCAGGTCTAAGACACCCAGCAATTGACCATTCTTGAGCATGGGAACCACGATTTCACTCTTGGCCATACTATCACAAGAAATGTAGTTTGGATAGGTGCTCACATCGCCAACCAAAACAGTCTCTTGAAACTCAGCAGCTTCTCCACACACGCCTTTCCCAAGCGGAATGCGAATACAAGAAACACCACCCTGAAAAGGCCCTAAAATCAACTCGTTACCATCAAACAGATAAAAACCTGCAAATACAGTATTGGGAAAGCGAGATTTTAGGAGGGCACTAGCATTTGAAAGATTGGCAAGAACATTGCTCTCACCTTCAAGTAAATAAGAGAGTTCCTCATTTAACAATTGATATTGTGATTGTTTTTCTGAATCTAACATAGAACTATTATATCAAAAATGAGAAAGAGACAAAAGAAAAATCCCTTGTTTTAAACAAAGGATTTTGTGATTATCAATTTGATTAAAGTTCGATATCACCGAACAAGTCAGCCATTGAGAATCCTGTTTGTGTTTCTGGAAGTTCGAAATCACGTTTTTCTTGACGTTTTGGACGACGTGGACGAGCAGCACGTTTTTCTTCTTTTTGTCCTTCTTCTTGAGCTGGACGTTCTTCAAGAGCTTTGATAGAAAGTGATACACGTTCTGCGTCAGCGTTAACATCAAGTACTTTAACAGTAACTTCTTGACCAACAGTAAGAGCTTCTTTTGGATTTTCGATACGTTTGTGTGAAATTTGTGATACGTGAACAAGTCCATCGATACCTGGCAATACTTCAACAAATGCACCGAAGTCAGTCAAACGTTTAACTGTTCCTTCTACTACATCACCTTTAGCCAATTTTTGCTCAACGCCATCCCATGGTCCAGGTGTTGTTGCTTTAAGTGAAAGTGATACGCGACCTTCTTCTTCGTTAAGATCAAGGATCTTCACTTCAATTTCTTCACCAACAGTTACAACTGATTTAGGTGATACGTTACGTTCGTGTGACAATTCAGTCAAGTGAACCAATCCGTCAACACCACCAAGGTCGATGAAAGCACCAAAGCTAGTGATACGAGCAACTTTACCAGTTACGACATCACCAACAGCCAATTTACCGAATACTTCAGCACGAGCTGCTGCAGTAGCTGCTTCAACAACTTCACGACGTGAAAGGATGAAGCGGTTTTCTTTAGGATCAACTTCTTTGATTTTAGCATCAAATTCTTGACCTACGAAACGCTCAGTGTTACGTACGAAACGAGTATCCAACATTGAAGCTGGGATAAATCCACGAACACCTTCAAATTCTACTGAAAGTCCACCTTTAACGGCACGAGTTCCTTTAACAGTAACAACTTCTTCTTCGCGTCCTACAAGTTTGTCCCATGCTTTGCGAGCTTCAAGGCGTTTTTTAGATACAAGGTATGTAACTGTATCAGTATCTTTACCAACTACTTGACGAAGTACAAGAACATCCAATACTTCTCCTACTTTCACAAAGTCATTGATATCTGCATCGCGATCGTTTGTCAATTCGCGAAGAGTCAAGACACCTTCAACACCAGTCCCAGAGATTGCAACGTTAGCTTGAGTCGCATCAACTGTCAATACTTCAGCACTAACAACATCACCAGGCTCAACTTGGCTAACGCTATTTAGCAAATCTTCAAATTCGTTCATCTAAAAAATCCTCCAACAATCAAGTTTTTCCAAACTTGACATACTTATAATTTTTTTCCTAAGCACCCGCAAAGACATGTTCATATCGTTCACGTCTTTCAATTATAAAAATAAAATACCCTAAGATATTTTTCTTTTTATCTTGAATTTATTACCTAAGAACTGGGGTAGCTGGATTCGAACCAACGCATGAGGGAGTCAAAGTCCCTTGCCTTACCGCTTGGCTATACCCCATTGATGAATGGAGAGAGAGGGATTCGAACCCCCGAACCCGAAGGAGCGGATTTACAGTCCGCCGCGTTTAGCCTCTTCGCTATCTCTCCAATGTTTAACGAGAACTATTATATCATGAAATTTTCAATAAAACAAGTGTTATTTTGTCAAATTATAGTTTTCAATCAAAATTTCCACAGCTTTTTCAAGTTTTTTATAAAAACTATCGACATTTCCATTCTTTATGATGGCAAATTGGCTATCTAATTCGGCAATTTCCCCAATAACCTTTTTCCCGATCGTCAAAACGTATCCTTCATAGCTGTCTTTTCCAACAGCCACTTTTGCATCGGTTAATTGGATTTCAATTTTCTTATCTTTTTTACTCATACTGTACCTCTTTTCACTTTTTCTATTGTACAAGAAAATGCTCAAACTAGCAAGAAAAAACTCCATTTCAGTCCTTACAACTGCTATGGAGTTCTTCTTTACTTCATGTCTTTTAGTCCACTTTGACAATCCATCCTTCAGGCGCTTCTACATCACCAAATTGGATACCAGTCAATTCATCATAGAGTTTACGTGTAACAGGACCTACTTCTGTTTCACTGTAGAAAACATGGAAATCATCGCCATGTTGGATACCTCCAATTGGAGAAATAACTGCTGCTGTACCGCAGGCACCTGCCTCTACAAAACGATCCAAATTATCGATTGGGACATCACCTTCAATCGGAGTTAAGCCCAAGCGGTGTTCTGCCAAGTAAAGCAAAGAGTACTTGGTAATGGATGGCAAGATGGATGGACTCAGTGGTGTAACAAATTCATTGTCTGCCGTGATTCCAAAGAAGTTGGCTGATCCGACTTCTTCAATCTTTGTATGTGTAGATGGGTCTAAGTAGATAACATCTGAAAATTGGCGTGACTTGGCCATTTTACCTGGGAGGAGACTAGCAGCATAGTTTCCACCTACCTTGGCCGCACCTGTACCATTCGGAGCTGCACGGTCAAATTCATCTTGAATCAAGAAATTAGTTGGAACCAAGCCACCTTTAAAGTAGTTGCCAACTGGCATGGCAAAGATAGTGAAAATGTAATCCTCTGCAGGTTTTACCCCGATAATATCTCCAACACCAATCAAAAGTGGACGGAGATAAAGGGTTCCACCTGTTCCATATGGTGGGACGTATTCTTCATTTGCCCGCACAACTGCTTTACAAGCTTCTACAAACATTTCTGTCGGAACTTGTGGCATCAAAAGACGGTCACAAGTACGTTGCAAACGCTTGGCATTTTCGTCAGGACGGAACAGTTGAACACTGCCGTCCTTGGTACGATAGGCTTTCAATCCCTCAAATGCTTGCTGTCCATAGTGGAGACTTGGAGAAGACTCTGAAATATGCAAGGTTGCATCCTCTGTCAATTCTCCTTGATCCCATTGACCATTTTTGTAGTGAGCGATATAACGGTAAGGTAATTTCATATAAGCAAAACCAAGATTTTCCCAATCAATTGCAACTGTCATGTGTTTCTCCTTTATACTATTCAAACTATGTGTTCTATTCTACACTTTTCTAGTAAAATTTCAAGTATTATTTGTAATTTTCTGAAAATTTTTTCAACATAAAGAAATCAGCCCTCTGGACTGATTCTTTTTAAGAATTTGCTTTATCTTCTTTAAAGACTTCTTTGAGGTAAGCATCGAAAACTTCTTCATCTGAAATCGTGTCTGAAATAAAGCTTCCATTGCTAGTACGTTCTGACAAGTTGAGGTCTTGCAACCGACTCTCATAGATTGTTCCCTTGTTAGATTGGACAAGTAACGTTTGGTCGTTTTCTTCTACTTCTGTACTAAAAAGATCACCAACGAAACCTTGCTCTGCAACTGCTCCAGCCAAGAAGACTCGGTGCGGTTTGTTTTTCAACTCACGCAAGACTTGTAGGCCTCGTTTGGCACGGCTAGTCGCTGGAATTTCCTCAATGGAAACGCGTTTCAAGCTTCCACGTTGGGTCAATAGGTAGAAGGATGAGGTGTTACAGATAAAGGCTGCCTGAAGCGCATCATCTGCTTTCAGGTTCATAGCCTTGACACCTGCAGCCTTGGCACCAACAACCGGAACCTCTTCGATATTGAAACGAAGGGCATAACCGTTTTGACTAATCAAAAGAACATCATCTAGTTTAATCGGAGCCACTGCTACAATCTGGTCTGTCTCGTCTTTGAGCTTAGCGTACTTGACAGATTTAGACTTGTAGGTCCGCCATGGAGAGAACTCTTTGCGTTCTACACGCTTGATTTGACCAAGGCGAGTCGCTGCAAAATAAGTTGTCGCATCATCAAACTGATCCACTACTTCTGCATAAAGGATTTCTTCGTTAGTTTCAAAGTTTGTAATCGTTTGGCTCAAGTGCTCTCCGATGTCCTTCCAGCGAATGTCTGCCAATTCATGGATTGGTCGATAAATGACATTCCCAAGAGTTGTGAACATCAAGAGGTGCTGGGTTGTCTTGGCAGTTTGCACAAAGATCAGACGGTCATCATCACGTTTGCCAATTTCTTCCAGAGTGGATGCTGCAAAAGAACGTGGGCTAGTACGTTTGATATAACCTGCCTTGGTTACGCTGATGTAAGTATCTTCCTCGGCAATCAAACTAGCTGTATCAATCTCGATTGTTTTCGCAGTATCTTCCAAAGTACTCAAACGTGGTGTCGCAAATTTCTTTTTGACCTCACGGAGTTCTTTCTTCATGAGATTGTACATAGTCCGTTCATCACCGATGATAGCCGCAAGCATGGCAATCTTTTCACGCAATTCTGCTTCTTCTTCCTGCAAGACAACCACGTCTGTATTGGTCAAACGGTAAAGTTGTAAGGTCACGATGGCTTCAGCCTGCTCCTCAGTAAACTCATAGCTGACCTTGAGGTTTTCCTTAGCGTCAGCCTTGTTCTCAGAGGCACGGATAAGAGCAATAACTTCATCCAAAATCGAAATCACGCGAATCAAACCTTCGACGATATGGAGACGCTTCTCAGCCTTTTCCTTGTCAAAGCGGGAACGAGCCAAAATCACTTCACGACGGTGGGCAATATAGCTAGACAAAATTGGCACAATCCCAACCTGACGAGGTGTGAAATTGTCAATCGCCACCATGTTGAAGTTGTAATTGATTTGCAAGTCGGTGTATTTGAAGAGATAGTTGAGTACGAGCTCGGTATTCGCGTCTTTTTTAAGTTCAATAGCGATACGAAGACCATCACGGTCAGACTCATCACGAACCTCAGCAATCCCCGCTACCTTGTTATTGACACGAACATCATCGATTTTCTTGACCAGATTGGCTTTATTGATTTCATAAGGAATCTCAGTGATAACGATTTGCTCCTTACCGCCTTTTAGCTTTTCAATCTCCGTCTTAGAACGAACGACCACGCGCCCTTTCCCAGTTTCATAGGCCTTTTTGATCTCGTCACGCCCTTGGATGATAGCTCCTGTAGGGAAGTCTGGCCCAGGCAAGAATTCCATGAGTTTGTCCACCTTGGCTGTTGGGTGGTCAATCATGTAAACCGTCGCATCAATAACCTCAGCTAAATTATGGGGAGGAATGTCTGTAGCATAACCAGCCGAAATCCCAGTCGAACCATTGACCAAAAGGTTGGGAAAGGCTGCTGGCAAAACCGTCGGTTCTTTCTCGGTATCGTCAAAGTTCCAAGCAAAGGGAACTGTCTTCTTTTCGATATCTTGAAGAAGATAACCAGCAATCTCAGACAAACGCGCCTCGGTATAACGCATTGCCGCAGGCGGATCTCCGTCCATAGAACCTTTATTACCGTGCATTTCGACCAAAATCTCACGGTTTTTCCAATCCTGAGACATACGAACCATGGCATCATAGATAGAAGAATCCCCGTGTGGGTGGAAATTCCCCATGATGTTCCCGACAGACTTAGCAGACTTGCGGTAGCTCTTGTCAAAAGTATTGCCATCCTTATTCATAGAATAAAGAATACGACGCTGAACCGGCTTCAATCCATCCCGAATGTCTGGCAAAGCCCGGTCTTGAATGATGTACTTGGAGTAGCGACCAAAGCGCTCTCCCATGATGTCCTCAAGGGACATGTTTTGAATGTTGGACATAGGATACTAAGCCCGTAAAATGCAAAGTAAAAATAGGAAATTCTTAAAGCGAGTGATGCTCGTAAGAGAATTTATCTTTTTTACACAGCATTTAGGGCGTGTTCAACTCCTTTCAAAGAATATAGAGTAGATTTTTATACAATTTTTTTATACAATAAAGGATATTTTACGGAAATTAGTCCCGTGTTCAGTTACATTAAGTAACCAAACTATCCTTTCTGTAGGCTAATCTTTTAAATAATTCAGCGATTAAGAAGTCTCTTTTCAGCATACTCAATCATCTTCTCAGCTACTACCTTATCGTAGGCAAAGCTCATCTTTTGAGCAAGTATTTGAGCTTCTCTGTGGAAAAGTTGCATCGTAGCAAACAATGACTGAGTAAGTTTCTCTACACTTGAAAAAGCAAGCAGGTTCGAGAATTCCTTCTCTTTCTCTGTAGGTAAATACTGGAAAAGATACTTGTAGTTCTTGCCGATATCGACCGTTCCCTTATCTGCTGCCACTTGCCAAGCTAAAAGCTTGAGCAATTCTTGCTGACAAATTCCATAGAGATGATCCGTGGCATAGATGGCTTGCTTGCGACAAATCCCTTTAACCACGTAGGCTGACACCCACCAAAATTCATTGCAGACTTTGTCAAACTCTATTGCACTAGCTGGGCTTGTCCAAAAACGTTGAGGATTCGGGGAATAAGGTTCAAACACCCCCTTAGGATCTTCTAAAACGGTGAATCCTGCCTCACTATCCACCCACTCTTGAATGTGCTCTTTGGGGCAGAGGGTTAAATCAATCCGATTGCCATCTTCAAAGAGCATGAGATACAGATGGCGATGTTCAAGTACGTTATGCTGCTCAATAATGCGCTTGCCAAACTGATTCAACCAAGAAAGGTCACTCGTCAGATTATCTAAGTCGTCCACGACATAGATCACGTCGTAATCCTGAAACTCATCTTTTGGTGCTTTTGGGTTTGTCCGTGAACCAGACATGGCGACAGCCTCAACTTGTAAAGATTTAGCAATCTGTGAAATCGCATCAAGCATTTCTGTTTCAGTTCTCATCTTTCACTCCTTCAACACTTAGAGCTATTTGAAATTGTTTTTTATTATAAATTATAAACAATCGGTCATCTCCGACATTAGCTAAGCAATTAATCTCTATCCCCTACCAAAAAGTATTCTTGTCTTACTGATTTCGTTTGGTGTAATGGAGATAGAGAGGAGGAAGATAAGAAACCAGAATCATCAAAATCATTACCAAAAATGTCAACAGATGTATCTGAACTACATTTACAACATACGATCCCAGAACACCTACAGATAGGGGACATAAAATATAGGATAGGAAAATCAAAAGAGCCTTCCACCGTTTCTCCGGATAGACATAACACAATCGAATAAGTGTGTAGATTAAGGCTCCTGCTATCAAAGGAAAACCAAATAAAATCATGACAAAGGATGCCACTAAAGAACCGGATTCTGAGGAATCCATATTGAATAAAAGCATCAAGATCATAAAAAAGGTAAATACAATCGGTGCATATAAACCTTGGAAACTTTTTTTTCGACTATTGATGTAGAATGCAAGAATAGCTGACGGTAAAGAAACTAAGAAAATTAAACCCAAGTAACTTCCAAAAATCGAATGTCCTGAACTATTCATTATTCACACTCCTTAAAACACAGTCGCTTCTTCCAGCGTAAACTTGACATTATCTTCAATCCACTTGCGGCGTGGTTCGACCTTATCTCCCATGAGGACATTGACACGGCGTTCAGCGCGGGCTAGGTCTTCGATTGTGACACGGATAAGAGTGCGGGTTTCTGGATTCATCGTTGTTTCCCAGAGTTGGTCCGCATTCATCTCACCAAAACCCTTGTATCGTTGGAAGACAACTTCCACTTGAAAACCATTGTCTTCTCCTTCAAAGTATAGGGCTGGCGTCAAGGTTTCCTTTCCTTCATTATTGAAAGTAGTTAACTTGGAAATAGATTAGCAAACTTTACCTGTATAATTTTTGATACCTGTGATATAATTCAAAATCCAACAATCCTGTCACAGTTTCTATAAAACGAAATCTTACTTTGCTTATTAGCTGAAATAACCTAATGTTTAGTTAAAATTAAAGATTAACCTTTTTGTCATTTTACTGATCCTTTTTAAATTCGAAGCCTTGACCATTAGTAGCAGAAAGTCCGTCTGAATTAAATATTTCAAGATGAATTGTATCTTTATCTTTCTTTTCAACCTGATATCGAATTCCATTATCATCAACTAAGTTTACAACCGAATCTTTACGATCCTTTACTTCTAGATCCTCAGCTATTTTGCTTTCACCACTTAAAATAGTCCACTTCCCACTTTCTTCTTTAAATTCATACTTAGAATTTGTTTGATTACTAGTCCATGTACCTTTTAGCCATGCCTCCTTCGAGGCACAAGCAGATAAAATAACAGCCATAAAAGCAACTAATAGAACAGCATATATTTTTTTCATCATAACTCCTTTGTAATTCTAAAATTTATTAAAATACTGTCGCTTCTTCCAGCGTAAACTTGACATTATCCTCAATCCACTTACGACGTGGTTCGACCTTATCTCCCATGAGGACATTAACGCGACGTTCTGCGCGTGCTAGGTCTTCAATCGTGACACGGATAAGAGTGCGGGTTTCTGGATTCATGGTTGTTTCCCAGAGTTGGTCCGCATTCATCTCTCCTAGACCTTTGTAGCGTTGAAGGGTAGCGCCTTTACCAAACTGCTTGCGGAGTTCTTCTAGCTCTCCGTCCGTCCAAGCATAAGCTACTTCTTCTTTCTTGCCTTTGCCTTTGGACATCTTGTAAAGAGGCGGAAGGGCGATATAGACATGTCCTGCCTCGACTAGTGGACGCATATAGCGGTAGAAAAAGGTTAAGAGCAAGGTCTGAATGTGGGCACCATCTGTATCCGCATCGGTCATGATAATGATCTTGTCATAGTTGGCATCTTCAATAGAGAAGTCTGCTCCCACACCCGCACCGATGGTATAAATCATGGTATTGATTTCTTCATTTTTGAGGATATCCGCCATCTTAGCCTTGGCTGTATTGATAACCTTACCTCGAAGGGGTAAGATAGCCTGGAACTTACGATCACGACCTTGCTTGGCAGAACCGCCGGCAGAGTCCCCCTCAACTAGGTAGAGTTCATTCTTTGCAGGGTTTTTAGACTGGGCTGGAGTCAATTTACCAGAAAGCAAGCCCTTGTCTTTTTTATTTTTCTTACCATTTCGGCTCTCATCACGCGCTTTGCGAGCTGCCTCACGAGCATCACGCGCCTTGATAGCCTTGCGAATGAGATTGGAAGCCAGTTCCCCATTTTCCATAAGGAAGAAGGTCAACTTATCAGCCACAATCCCATCCACAACTGGACGACCCAGAGGACTTCCAAGTTTGTCCTTTGTCTGACCCTCAAACTGGAGGTGTTCTTCCGGAACCAGAATAGATAGAACGGCTGCTAAACCTTCACGGTAATCTGACCCTTCAAGGTTTTTATCTTTTTCCTTGAGAAGCCCTGTCTTACGAGCGTAGTCATTCATGACCTTAGTAATGGCAGACTTAAGTCCTGTCTCATGCGTTCCACCATCTTTAGTACGAACGTTATTGACAAAGGATAGAATGTTATCTGAAAATCCATCATTGTACTGGAGGGCAACTTCCACTTGGAAACCATTGTCTTCGCCTTCAAAATATAGGACTGGCGTCAAGGTTTCCTTGTCTTCATTGAGGTAAGAAACAAAGTCTTGTACCCCGTTCTCATAATGGAATTCGATTGCTTCATCTGTTCGCTTATCTGTCAAAGACAAGGTAACATTTTTTAAGAGAAAGGCTGACTCATTGAGACGTTCTGAAATGGTATTGTACTTGAAGTCAGTCGTAGAAAAAATCGTCGCGTCAGGCATGAAAGTGACTTTGGTACCTGTCTTAGACTTGGGTGCTGTACCAATTTTCTTCAAGGTTGTGACGGGTTTCCCGCCATTTTCAAAACGTTGCTTGTAGACTGTACCGTCACGGGTAATTTCAACTTCCAACCAACTTGAGAGTGCATTAACAACCGAAGAACCGACTCCATGAAGACCACCAGATGTTTTGTAGCCACCCTGACCGAATTTTCCTCCAGCGTGGAGAATGGTAAAGATAACCTCAACAGTTGGAATTCCCATGGCGTGCATCCCAGTCGGCATCCCTCGACCATGGTCTTGTACGGTTAAACTTCCGTCTTTATTGATGGTCACATCAATGCGGTCACCAAATCCAGACAAGGCTTCATCGACTGCATTATCCACAATTTCCCAGACTAGGTGATGGAGGCCAGCACCGTCAGTCGATCCAATATACATCCCCGGACGTTTACGGACCGCATCCAACCCTTCTAGCACCTGAATGGCGTCATCATTGTAGTTATTAATATTGATTTCCTTTTTTGACACAAGGAACCTCCTATTTGTTCATCTTTTCTATTTTACAGGTTTTCTAGCGATTTTGCAAAGCTTTTCCCTTTCAGCTGTCACAATTTCACAGGATATTCTCTGACTTTCTATACCATTTCATGGTATAATAGGTCTATGATGACATTTGTATTATTAATTTTAGCTTATCTGCTAGGTTCGATTCCATCTGGTCTTTGGATTGGACAAATCTTCTTTCAAACAAATCTGCGTGAACATGGTTCTGGAAACACCGGAACAACCAATACTTTTCGAATTTTAGGTAAGAAAGCGGGTATGGCAACCTTTGTGATTGACTTCTTTAAAGGAACCTTGGCCACTCTCCTTCCAATCCTTTTCCACCTTCAAGGTGTATCACCTCTCGTCTTTGGTCTTTTGGCCGTAATTGGACATACCTTTCCTATCTTTGCAGGATTTAAAGGTGGTAAGGCTGTCGCAACCAGTGCTGGAGTGATTTTCGGATTTGCGCCTGCCTTCTGTCTCTATCTAGCAATCGTATTCTTTGGAAGCCTCTATCTAGGTAGTATGATTTCACTGTCTAGCGTTACCGCTTCTATCGCAGCCGTTATCGGAGTTCTCCTATTTCCACTATTTGGATTTATCCTGAGCAGCTATGACCCCCTCTTCATTCTGATTATCCTAGCACTTGCTAGCTTGATTATCATTCGTCACAAGGATAATATCACACGTATCAAAAATAAAACTGAAAATCTTGTCCCTTGGGGGTTGAACCTAACCCATCAAAATCCAAAAAAATAAAACGCCAGTTTGAAACTGACGTTTTTTTGTATGCTTATTTTGACTTGATGTAGTTGATACCGTCTGCCTTAGGTGCAACTGCTTTTCCAAAGAAGGCTGCCAAGACAAGGATAGTCAAGACATAAGGCGCGATTTGAAGGTAAACCGCTGGCACTCCTTGTAGGAAAGGTAATTGAGAACCGATAACTGCCAAACTTTGTGAAAGTCCAAAGAAAAGACTAGAAAGCATAGCACCAATTGGGTTCCATTTACCAAAGATCATCGCAGCAAGGGCGATAAATCCAGGACCGACAATAGTTGTCACTGAGAAGTTAACTGAAATGGATTGAGCATAAATCGCTCCCCCAATTCCACCAAGGAAACCTGAAATAACAACCCCAAGATATCGCATCTTGTAGACATTGATCCCCAAGGTATCCGCTGCTTGAGGGTGTTCACCAACAGAGCGAAGACGAAGACCAAAACGTGTCTTAAAGAGAATAAACCAAGCAAGGAAAGAGAAGGCAATCGCGATATAACCTAGTAGACTGGTTGACTTGAAGAAGATATCTCCAATCACAGGGATATCAGCCAAAACTGGGAAATCAAAACGTCCAAAAGTCTGGCTTAAGTTATCCGTTTGTCCTTTGTTATAAAGAACTTTAACCAAGAAAACTGCTAGGGCAGGAGCCATCAAGTTCAATACTGTACCACTGACAACATGGTCCGCACGGAAATGAACTGTAGCGACTGCATGGATGAGAGAGAAAATAGCTCCCACAATACCAGCAACTAACAAGGAAATCCAAGGAGTCGCTGTTCCAAGTTGTTCTGCAAACTCAAGGTTAAAGACAACCCCAGAAAAGGCTCCCATAACCATAATTCCTTCAAGACCGACGTTAACGACACCACCACGTTCAGAGAAGACTCCTCCGATACTCGTAAAAATAAGTGGTGCTGAGTAAATCAGCATAGAAGAGACCAAGAGGGTGAGTAATGTTGTAATAGACATCCTTACTTACCTCCTTTAACTTGTTTTTTAGGTTTGACAAAGCGTTCGATAATATAGTGAACGCTGACAAAGAAGATAATAGACGCTGTTACAATGCTGACAAGCTCAGATGGAACTTGCGCAGCGTTCATACCCGGTGCTCCTACTTGCAAAACTCCAAATAAGAAGGCCGCAAAGAGAATTCCAATTGGTGAATTTCCAGCAAGCAAACTAACTGCCATCCCGTTAAATCCGACAGCTAATGATGATCCCTGAACGTAAACGTTTTGGAAAGTTCCAAGACCTTCGACCGCTCCACCAAGACCAGCCAAGGCACCAGAGATAATCATTGATAGAATGATTGTACGTTTTGCTGAAATACCAGCGTACTCTGAAGCATGGGGATTAAGACCAACTGCACGAATTTCAAAACCGAGAGTCGTTTTCTTTAGCAAGAACCAAATCACAGCTACAGCAATGATTGCAAAGAAGATTCCGATATTCATACGGGAATTTCCAGTCAACTCTGATAACCATGGTGTCTGGTATGTAGCATTGGCACTAACACGAATCGTTGAATCTGTACTTTGCATAATATCTTTAGGAAAGGCATGAATAAAGGCATTTCCCACATACAATACAATGTAGTTCATCATGATGGTCACGATAACCTCTGACGTACCGAGATAGGCTCTGAGGATACCTGGAATCGCACCAACAATTCCACCTGCGATCAAAGCAATAATCACTGTTAATGGAATCAACACGAGACGAGGCATATCTGGATTCGATAAGGCAAACCAACCACTGAGAATCCAGCCTGCAAGTGCTTGACCAGGAAGTCCGACGTTAAAGAAGCCTGCTCGACTGGCAACTGCGAAACCAAGACCTATCAAGACAAGAGGACCCATGGCACGGAAAATTTCTCCAATCCCACGGAGGCTACCAAAAGCTGTATAGAACAACTCCTCATAGCCCCAGATAGCATCATATCCGAAGATCCACATGACAATGGCTCCGAGCAAGATTCCTAAGAATACGGAAATCAAGGGAACCGAAATTTGTTGTAATTTTTTAGACATCACTCTCCTCCTTTCCCAAGTTTCCACCTGCCATCAAGACACCAAGTTCTTGTTTGTTAGTTGTTTCTGGCGATACAATACCTTGAATCTTACCATCGTGAATAACAGCAATTCGGTCTGAGACATTTAAAATCTCATCCAATTCAAAGCTGACAACAAGGACAGCCTTCCCGTTATCACGCTCTTCAATCAAACGTTTGTGGATATATTCAATGGCACCGACATCCAAACCACGAGTTGGCTGGCTGACGATAAGGAGATCAGGATCACGATCAATCTCACGAGCGATAATCGCTTTTTGTTGATTTCCTCCTGAAAGAGCTGCCGCTGGAACAAATTCGCTTGCCGCACGGACGTCAAATTCTTCCATCAATTTCTTGGCATTTGAAGTGATATTGGCATAGTTCAAGATGCCATTTTTGCTGAGTGGTTCTTTGTAGTAGGTTTGAAGAGCGATATTTTCTGAAATCATCATCTCCAAAATCAAGCCATCACGGTGACGATCCTCAGGAACGTGCCCCACGCTTAGTTCTGTAATTTGTCGAGGATGCATCCCCACGATTGATTTGCCTTTTAATTCAACGCTACCTGACTCAACCTTACGAAGACCAGTAATGGCTTGAATGAGTTCAGATTGACCATTGCCATCAATACCTGCAATACCTACAATTTCACCAGCACGAACATCCAAGGATAGATTTTTCACTGCTGGTACACCGCGGTTTTCATTGACAGCCAAGTCTTTGATAGACAAGACCACTTCTTTGGGTTGTGGTGCTTGTTTTTCCGTTTTAAAGGAGACTGAGCGTCCAACCATCATTTCTGCCAAGTCCGCATTTGTTGCTCCTGCGATTTCAACCGTCTGGATTGATTTCCCACGACGGATAACTGTCACTCGATTCGATACTGCACGAATCTCATCCAGTTTATGGGTAATCAAAATGATGGACTTCCCTTCTTTGACAAGGTTTTTCATGATTGCCATCAACTCATCAATCTCTGAAGGAGTCAATACAGCTGTAGGTTCGTCAAAGATAAGGATGTCAGCACCACGATAGAGTGTTTTCAAGATTTCTACACGTTGTTGGGCACCAACGGAAATATCCGCCACCTTAGCAGCAGGATCCACTGCCAAACCATAACGTTCAGAAAGAGCCTTGATTTCTTTAGTAGCACCAGCTATATCTAGAACACCATTTTTAGTGATTTCACTCCCTAAAATGATATTCTCAGCTACCGTAAAAGCCTCAACCAACATGAAATGTTGGTGAACCATCCCAATTCCAAGACCAGCGGCTTTAGATGGTGAGTCTAGTTTTACAACCTGACCATTCACCACAATTTCACCACTCGTTGGTTCAAGAAGTCCTGCTAGCATATTCATCAGAGTGGATTTACCCGCTCCATTTTCTCCTAAAAGTGCATGAATTTCACCTTTTCGCAGTTGCAAGTTGATTTTGTCGTTTGCTACAAATTCACCAAACACCTTGGTAATATCCCGCATCTCAATGACATTTTCGTGTGCCATATGCTCTTCCTTTCAGAGGTTTATTTTATTTCAATAAAACCTGCTAATCACATTAACAAGCTCTATTGAGACAAAAATTGCCTCAATTCTTAAAGAAGCGACCAATGGCCGCTTCCTAAGAAATGACTTTTATCCATTATTTTTCAGGAACTTTTACGCTTCCGTCAAGGATTTTAGCTTTTGCATCTTCAACAGCTTTTTTACCCTCTTCTGAAAGGTTTGTTACTGCTAGCTCAACCCCTTTATCTTTCAATGAGTAAACAATCACTTGTCCACCAGGGAATTCACCTTTTTCTGTTTTGTTGGCAATATCTTTTACAGTTGTACCAACTTGTTTCAATGTAGATACAAGAACAAAGTTAGATTCTTTACCATCTTTAGAAGTGTATTTACCTTCTGCTGCTTGGTCACGGTCTACACCGATAACCCAAACTTTTTCGTTTTCATTTTTGTTTTCGTTCAATGATTTTGCTTCAGCAAAGACACCAGCACCTGTACCTCCAGCCGCTTGGTAGACAACGTCTGCACCGGCAGCGTATTGAGCTGCTGCAATTGTTTTACCTTTGGCAGCATCACCAAATGAACCAGCGTAGTCAACTTGGACTTTGATAGATGGGTCTACTGATTCAACACCAGCTTTGAATCCAGCTGCAAAACGTGAAATAACTTCAGATTCGATACCACCTACAAAACCAACTTGTTTTGTTTTCGTAGTTTTCGCTGCTGCAACACCAGCAAGGTAAGCTGCTTCGTTATCCGCAAATCTTACGCTCGCAACATTATTTTGACCTTCAATCACATCATCAATCAAGACATAGTTTAGGTCAGAGTGGTCCTTTGCTGCTTCCTCAACTGCATTGTGAAGGGCAAAACCAACACCGAAGATCAGGTTGTAACTTCCAGCCGCTTGTTGCAAGTTGTTAGCATAGTCTGCTTCACTTGTTGATTGGAAATAAGTAAAGCCTTTATCTTTAGAAAGATTGTGTTCTTTACCCCAGTCTTGCAAACCTTCCCAAGCTGATTGGTTAAATGATTTGTCATCAACACCACCAGTATCTGTTACGATCGCTGCTTTGGTCTTCATTTCAGATGAAGATGAAGCTGCGTTACGAGAAGAGCGGTTACCACATGCAGCAAGTCCAACTGCTGCTACTGCAACTAGACCAAGGCCTAGCCATTGTTTCTTGTTCATTACTGAACCTCCTAAATATGATGTGCAACGATGTTGCAAGTATGGATTGATTGGCCACAAGGACCGCGTCACTCAGAGAGTGGCCAGACTAGTTTAAGTCTGTAAATGAGTATGGAAGTAACTCCCCGACCGTCATCTCGACCGTCGATCTATCTTTAGCGACTAATGTCACTTTTAGATCTTGTTCAAAAAATTCAACCATGACCTGGCGGCAAGCACCACATGGCGAGATGGGTTTTTCAGTTTGTCCGTAGACAATCAATTCTGAAAACTCTCGTTGCCCCTCAGAGACTGCTTTAAAAATAGCAGTACGTTCTCCACAATTAGTCAAGGGATAACTAGCATTCTCGATGTTCACACCCGTATAAATACTACCATCCTTGGCTACTAAAACAGCACCTATGGGAAAACGAGAATAGGGGACATAGGCTTGTTTGCTGGTTTCAATTGCTAGTTCAATTAACTCAGTAGTCGCCATCTGCCAATTCTCCTTTTAAGATTGTTACACCAGCAGATGTTCCGATACGGGTAGCGCCTGCTTCCACAAAAGCGACAGCATCTGCATATGAACGAGCTCCACCAGCTGCCTTAACTCCCATATCTGGCCCGACTGTTTCACGCATCAACTGAACATCCTCAATAGTGGCACCACCAGTTGAAAATCCAGTTGATGTTTTGACAAAGTCAGCACCCGCTTTCTGGGATAATTGGCAGGCCACAACCTTTTCATCGTCTGTCAACAAGCAAGCTTCGATAATGACCTTAACCAGCTTGTCACCACTTGCTTCTACGACAGCACGGATGTCCGATTCAACTAAATCCAGATTGCCTGATTTGAGGGCACCAACATTGATAACTATATCAATCTCATCTGCACCGTTTTGGACAGCTTCTTTTGTTTCAAAAGCTTTCACAGCTGAAGTTGTTGCTCCCAAAGGAAAACCTACTACTGTACAAACCTTTACATCTGAGCCTTCAAGCCCTGTTTTCGCATGTTTAACCCATGTGGGATTGACACAAACGCTAGCAAAGTCATACTCACGCGCTTCAGATAGCAAACGATCAATTTGTTCTTGGCTTGCATCTTGCTTTAAAAGCGTATGATCAATATATTTATTTAACTTCATATTCGGATTCTCCCTGATTTTATGAGATAATTTCTATAATTTCTCGTAAACTTTGCACTCCATCATTTATTTTAACATATTTTTGAAATTCTGTAACTAGTTCAGAAGAAATTTTTCCATTTGTATAAACTTTTGCAACAATTTCACCCTTTTGAACGGAGTCTCCAACTTTCTTTTCAAAAACAATCCCTGTTTCATAGTCCAAGTCATCAGACTTGATTGCACGACCAGCTCCTAGTCTCATGGCATAGAGCCCAAATTTCATTGCAGGAAGAGCTGAAATAACACCTGTATCTTGAGCTGGAATTTCCAGCACATGGGCAACTTTAACGGGGCGATAGAGATCTTCTAAATCACCGCCTTGTGCTGCTACCATTTCTTCAAACTTAGCCAGTGCTTGGCCATTTTCCAGGTGTTGACGGATTTCCTTGATCGTTTTCTCAACATCAGCCAAGCCAAGCATAATCTGAGCCAATTCACAGATAAAGTGGGTAATATCCTGACGGCCTTTCCCTTGTAAAATCTCCAATGCCTCAAGGATTTCGAGACGATTGCCAATAGCTCTTCCCAAGGGTTGGCTCATATCGGTAATGACTGCTACTGTCTTTCGACCAACAGCCTTACCAAGATCCACCATGGTTTGAGCCAATTCGCGCGCCTCATCAACCGTCTTCATGAAGGCACCCTCACCGACCGTTACGTCTAGCAAAATGGCATCCGCTCCTGCAGCAATTTTCTTGCTCATCACCGAACTAGCAATCAAAGGAATCGTGTCGACAGTTGCTGTCACATCACGAAGGGCATAGAGAAGTTTATCTGCTTTAACCAGCTGATCGGACTGCCCAATGACAGATACACCAATATCTTGTACCTGACGAATGAAATCTTCTTGACTTCGCTCAACTTGATAGCCCTTAATGGACTCCAATTTATCAATTGTTCCACCAGTATGGCCGAGACCACGACCACTCATTTTAGCAACGGGCACTCCGAAACTCGCAACAAGTGGAGCCAAAATCAAGGTCACCTTATCACCTACACCACCAGTCGAATGCTTATCAACTTTAACCCCATCAATAGCTGACAAATCAAACTCCTGACCTGTTTTAACCATATTCATCGTCAGATCAGAAATCTCACGTGTGGTCATTCCTTTAAAATAAACAGCCATAGCAAAAGCAGACATTTGATAGTCTGGAACAATTCCAGCTACATAGCCTTCTACTAGCCACTTGATTTCAGCTGCAGTCAGTTCTTGACCATCTCGTTTCTTTTGAATTAAATCAACTGCTCTCATGTTTTCACACTTCTAAGGATATAATATCCCTTGTCTTTCTTTATAATTTCACAATTTCCAAAAACATCTTCCATCTTGCTTTTAGCACTTGGAGCTCCTTGTTTTTTCTGAATGACGATGGTTAAATCTCCTCTGTCTTTCAAGAAATCTCTGCTCTTTTCGATAATCTCATGAACAACCTGTTTTCCCGCTCGAATCGGCGGATTGGAAATAACATGGTCAAACTTCCCTTCAACTTGTTCATAGATATTGGATTGGAAAATCGTTACTTCTACTTTATTACGTTCAGCATTTTGTCGCGCTAGGTCCAAGGCACGATTATTGATATCGACCATGGTCGCCTGAACTCCATAAGCCTTGGCCAATGACAAGCCCAATGGCCCATAACCACAACCCACATCAAGGACCGTCTCTCCTTCATTTACCTCTAGACACTTGAGCAAGAGCTGACTCCCAAAGTCAACCATTTTCTTGCTAAAAACACCCGCATCCGTCAAAAAGGTCATGTTTTCTCCCAACAACTCCACTCTCAACTCATGAATGTCGTGAGCAGCATCAGGACTTTCTGCATAATACATTTTACTCATAAAACTATTTTACCATAATTTGGCTTGAATTGTAAATCGTTTACAAAGTGATGATCAAATGAAAAAGACTGAAAAAACCAAGTCAAAAAGACCTTTTCTTCAATATCTTTCAATTATTAGAAATGCATTATAATCTATCGGGAACTACAAATTATCATAGTCAGGAAAAAACAGTTCGTCTGTAATCAGGCGCATTTTTATTACCATTTCTTAACCTTAAAATACTTTATTATCAACAAGATTACCAATATGATGTTTAGATAAAAACCCAACTGATAAGTTTGTGTCAAGATTTCCAAACTTGTCCAAAGTCGTATCAAATCTTCTAGTGACATACGGAATAGATATCCTTCTGTAGCAATCCACAAAATCAAAAATAGATAACTACCAGCAGCAAGCCATTTCGTCCACTGCTTTTTTACTAGCCAAGCAATCAAGATTGAACAGATAAAGATAACTGTTACAAGGAGATGATCCATTAAGAAGGTAAAACCGTAATAGGTTTCTACAAAGCGTCTCCCATTATCCGTATTCGCTCCCCTTATAAAAGGTAGTGCAAAACTTAAAATAAAACAGAGTTCCAATATGTAACATCTCAAGATTTTCATTGTATACCTCCTAAAGTTGTGAACGAAAAAACCCACTTTTAATAACTGATAACTCTTCAGAAACAATTCCCTATCTAATCATTAAACTATTCAACCTCCATCTCTATTATACGATATTGACTTACTACCATCAAGAAACCGCTTTATTTTTTTAGCTTTTTATGGTATGATAGACAAAATATCTAGGGGAAAACAATGACCAACGAATTTTTACATTTTGAAAAAATCAGTCGCCAGACTTGGCAATCTTTACATCGAAAGACAACACCTCCTTTAACAGAAGAGGAACTAGAATCCATCAAGAGTTTCAATGACCAGATTAGTCTGCAAGATGTCACAGATATTTATTTACCTTTAGCACATCTCATCCAAATTTACAAACGCACCAAAGAGGATTTAGCCTTTTCTAAGGGGATTTTTCTCCAAAGAGAGAGTAAATCTCAACCCTTCATTATTGGAGTTTCAGGAAGTGTAGCTGTAGGAAAATCAACAACTAGCCGACTTCTGCAAATCCTTCTCTCTCGTACAGTTACTGATGCTACTGTAGAATTGGTGACAACTGACGGCTTTCTCTATCCCAATCAAACCTTGATGGACCAAGATATATTAAATCGCAAAGGTTTTCCTGAAAGTTATGATATGGAAGCTTTACTGGATTTTCTTGATCGCCTAAAGAATGGACAAGATGTCGATATTCCTGTCTATTCTCATGAAGTGTATGACATCGTTCCTGGAGAGAAACAACGTGTCAAAGCTGCTGACTTTGTTATTGTCGAAGGCATCAATGTCTTTCAAAACCCTCAAAATGAGCGCCTTTACATCACTGATTTCTTTGATTTCTCCATCTATGTGGATGCTGCTGTCGAGGACATTGAAAGTTGGTATCTGGATCGTTTCTTGAAACTGCTCAGCTTTGCCCAAAATGACCCCAACAGCTACTACCACCGTTTTACGCAAATGCCGATTGGAGAAGTTGAAGCCTTTGCACACCAGGTTTGGACCAGCATTAATCTCACAAATCTACAAAACTATATCGAACCAACAAGGAATCGCGCCGAGGTCATTCTCCACAAGACTAAAAACCATGAAATCGATGAAATTTACCTAAAAAAATAATTTCCCCTTGTCAAAACATAAGTTTTCAGATATAATAGTATAGTTAGTAAATATGGAGGTAAGAACATTGGCAAACATTAAATCAGCTATCAAACGCGCTGAATTGAACGTTAAACAAAACGAAAAAAACTCAGCTCAAAAATCAGCTATGCGTACTGCTATCAAAGCTTTCGAAGCAAACCCTTCTGAAGAACTTTTCCGTGCTGCTAGCTCAGCTATCGACAAAGCAGAAACTAAAGGTTTGATTCATAAAAACAAAGCAAGCCGCGATAAAGCTCGTCTTTCAGCTAAACTTGCTAAATAAGAAACAGTCCATAGAGGCTGTTTTTTTGTCCTCTAGTCAGAAAAGGTAGAAAATGAAAATAGCAATCATAGGATATTCTGGAGCTGGCAAGTCAACTCTAGCTGAAAAGTTGTCAAACTACTACTCCATCCCCAAACTGCATATGGATACACTCCAATTTCAACCTGGTTGGCAAGACAGTGACCGCGAATGGATGTTGGGCGAGTTGAAAAACTTTCTCACAAAGCATGAAGCTTGGGTTATCGATGGCAACTACTCTTGGTGCTATTACGAGGAAAGGATGCTGGAAGCTGACCAAATCATCTTTCTCAATTTTTCACCTTGGACTTGTCTCTTTCGAGCCTTTAAACGGTATCTCACATACCGAGGCAAGGTACGAGAAAGCATGACTGCAGGTTGCCCTGAACGCTTTGACTGGGACTTTATCAGATGGATTCTCTGGGATGGGCGGACAAAGAATGCTAAAGTACGCTATCAACGGGTTCAAGAAACCTACCCTGAGAAAGTAATTGTCCTCAGGTCGCAAAAGGATATGGATTACTTCTTAGAAAATCTCGCACATAACAAGAAAAACCAACGTGTCTAACGTTGGTTTTTTGCTTTTACCCAATCACACTTCCGTTTGGTACAGCTGGATCCACTGTGAGAAGGGTTAATTGTCCATCATGTTCAGCTGAGAGAATCATCCCTTGGCTGACATATTTTTTCATCATTTTACGTGGTTTGAGGTTGGCAACGATTTGAACCTTCTTGCCGACCAATTCTTGCTCGTTTGGATAGTATTTGGCAATTCCTGAGAGGATTTGACGATCTTCACCATCACCAGCATCTAGGCGGAATTGGAGCAACTTATCAGAACCTTCTACTTTAGTCACTTCTTTGACTTCTGCGACACGGATTTCGACCTTATCAAAGTCTTCGAACTTGATTTCATCCTTGTTTAGTTTGAGTTCAACTTCATCTGGATTCCATTCTTTTTCGACTGCTGGTTTGTTGCTTTCCATTTGTTCCTTGATATAGGCAATCTCTTCTTCCATGTCGAGACGTGGGAAGATTGGTGTGCCTTTGGCAACAACAGTCACACCAGCAGGGAAATCAGCCAAGCTCAAGTTTTCTAGGCTAGAAACTTCTGCTAGACCAAGTTGTGCCAATACGGCGCGACTAGTTTCCATCATAAATGGCTCAATCATGTGAGCTACAACACGAAGGCTGGCTGCCAAATGGATCATAACACTTGCCAATTGGTCAAGGTGCTCTTCATCCTTAGCCAAGACCCATGGGGCTGTCTCATCGATGTATTTGTTGGTACGTGAGATAAGAGTCCATACTGCTTCTATGGCACGTGGGTAGTCAACTGCTTCCATGTGTGTATGGTAGTCAGAGATAGATTGCTCTGCTACTTGAGCAAGAGCATTATCAAATTCAGTCACACCCTCTACATAGGCAGGGATTTGCCCATCAAAATACTTGTTAATCATGGAAACCGTACGGTTAAGGAGGTTTCCAAGGTCATTGGCCAATTCATAGTTGATACGGCCGACGTAGTCCTCAGGAGTAAAGGTTCCGTCTGAACCGACTGGAAGGCTACGCATGAGGTAGTAACGAAGTGGATCCAGTCCATAGCGCTCTACTAACATTTCAGGGTAAACGACATTCCCTTTAGACTTAGACATCTTGCCGTCTTTCATGACAAACCAACCATGGGCAATCAAGCGGTCAGGCAATTTCATATCCAACATCATGAGAAGAATTGGCCAGTAGATTGAGTGGAAACGGAGAATATCTTTTCCGACCATGTGGAAGACTGTTCCGTTCCAGAACTTGTCAAAATTAGCATGATCCTCTTGACCGTAACCAAGAGCGGTCGCATAGTTGAGAAGGGCGTCAATCCAAACATAGACAACGTGTTTTGGATTTGATGGGACTGGTACTCCCCAGGTAAAGGTTGTACGAGACACTGCCAAATCTTCTAAACCTGGCTCAATGAAGTTACGCAACATTTCATTAAGGCGACCATCTGGAGTGATGAAATCAGGGTGCGATTTGAAAAATTCAACCAAACGGTCTTGGTATTTGCTGAGGCGAAGGAAGTAAGACTCTTCAGAAACCCATTCCACTTCATGACCTGATGGAGCGATACCGCCCGTCACATTTCCAGCTTCATCACGGAAAACTTCCGCAAGCTGGCTTTCTGTAAAGAATTCCTCATCTGAAACTGAATACCAGCCAGAGTATTCACCCAAGTAAATATCATCTTGAGCAAGCAAGCGCTCAAAGACCTGAGCCACTACTTTTTCATGGTAGTCATCAGTTGTACGGATGAATTTATCGTATGAGATATCGAGTAATTTCCAGAGTTCTTTGACTCCAACCGCCATCCCATCAACATAAGCTTGAGGTGTGATGCCAGCTTCTTCCGCTTTTTGCTGGATTTTCTGACCATGCTCGTCAAGACCTGTCAGATAAAAGACATCATAGCCCATGAGGCGTTTGTAGCGAGCTAGGACATCACAAGCGATGGTTGTGTAGGCAGAACCGATATGAAGTTTACCAGATGGATAGTAAATCGGCGTTGTAATATAAAAATTCTTTTCAGACATAATTTTTCCTTTCCAGGCAAATGAAACCTGATTTTCTAACACTTCATTATATCATATTTTCGGTGATTTTCTATAGGAAAATCCATACAAAAACAAGATAGACAAGTGTCCATCTTGTTTTTTTTCTTGTTTAGATTACTCATAGCGAAGGGCTTCGATTGGATCAAGCTTAGACGCTTTATTGGCTGGCAAGACTCCGAAGATCATCCCAACGCTGGCTGACACAGCCAAGCTAAAGAGAGCGATTGGGAGGGAAACCCCAACTTCAATACCTGCAATCATGTTTTGAAGCAGTACTCCAGCTAACATGGTCATTCCAGCAGCAATCCCAAGACCGATGACACCACCTAGCAAGGTCAAGATCATAGACTCAATCAAAAACTGTACTAAGATATTAGCCCGAGTAGCTCCAAGAGCTTTCCGCAGACCAATCTCCCGCGTGCGTTCTGTCACCGAAACCAGCATGATATTCATAACACCAGTTCCCCCGACAAAGAGAGAGATTCCTGCGATGGCACTGATAATGGTGGTCATAAAACCAAATAGTTGTTGTACTTCTTGGAAGGCGGCAGTTGCGTCCGCAACTTGGTACTCTCCTTGCTGAAGACCAGCAATCTCGGTCAGTTTTCGAGCCAACTCCGGCCCCAAGGTCTGCGTTAGACTAGTATCATTGACACGAAAGACGATGTTCGATATTTCATCAGTATTAAAATTGGCTGCGAGAGAGATATTGGTCGTAATTGGAAGACCACCAATCCCAAAGGCTTTAGCAGTTTTAGCTTCATTGCTAGTATAAACGCCAATCACACGGTAACTAAATTCATTGACAGAGATGATTTGATTAACCGCAGCTTCTGGACTATCAAACAAACTCTTGGCTAGTTCTTCATCCAGCAAAATCACACTGGCAAATTCCTTGTAGTCTTGCGGTCTTAGACTTCTACCCGCAACGATTTCATTTTCAACTGCGTTCATGTAGGTGCTATTTCCGCCTGTCAGTGTCGCTCGTTCAACCTTCTTATCCTTATAAGATAGGGTGACGTTGGTCGAGTTGGTGACATAGTAACTGTCTACTCCTTTGAGTTTGGCAGCTTCCTTGACCCAAGACTCCAGTGGTTTTGGTGGTTCAACATGAACATCCTCTTCTTTCCCACTGACTGTCAAAGCTGACTGACGCTGAGTAAAGGAGCCATCCTTGCTCTTGATAGGAGAGAAAAAGACATGGATATCCTTCTGCGATTTGGTCATGTTTTTATTGACCTGACGAGACATAGAGTCGCCAAGAGCCATGATGACAACGACAGACGAAACTCCGATGATAATCCCGATCATGGTGAGGAAGGAGCGCATCTTGTGGGCCATGATGGATGAAAAGGCAAATTTCAGATTCTGCATCTTAGTTTTCCTCCTTTTCTACCTGAGCACTGTCAGACGAGATGACACCATCACGAATGACAATTTGGCGTTTGGCATAGGCAGCAATCTCAGGCTCATGCGTGACCATGATAATGGTTTTCCCTTCCTTGTTTAACTCCACCAACAGCTGCATGATTTGATTTCCCGTCTTGGTATCCAAGGCTCCTGTGGGTTCGTCTGCTAGGATGATAGAGGGATTATTTACCAAGGCACGCGCAATCGCTACACGCTGCTTTTGACCACCTGATAACTCAGAAGGCAAATGATGACTGCGCTCCGTCAACTCAACCTTTTCCAGAAATTCCTCAGCCAATTTTCGACGTTTTGAAGCCGAAACACCAGCGTAAATCAAGGGCAATTCGATGTTTTGAAGTGCATTGAGCTTGGACAAGAGAAAGAACTGCTGAAAGACAAAGCCGATTTGCTGATTGCGGACCTTGGCCAGTTGTTTCTCTCCCAGGCCTGCCACTTCTTGCCCTTCAAGGTAGTACTCTCCACTGGTTGGTGTATCCAACATTCCGATGGTATTCATCAACGTAGACTTACCAGAACCAGAAGGTCCCATAATGGCAACAAACTCACCTTCATGAACTTCTAGATTGATATTTTTAAGGACCTGCAGTTCTTGGTCACCATTTCGGTAACTCCTGCAAATATTTTTGAGACTAATTAGTTTCTTCATCAGCCTTCACCTCTTTTCCTTCTTCCAAGGAAGATGTTGGATTACTGATGACCTTGGCACCGTCTGTCAAACCTGAAGTAATTTCTTGGTTGTCTGCATCCGCATTCCCCAAAGTAACTTCTACCTTCTTCGCTTTTTTCTGGTCGTCAACGAGCCAGACATAGTTTTTGTCATTTTCGGTAACGACACTTGTCAAAGGAACAAGGATGGCTTTACTCTTGTTTTTGACTTCCACACTGACAGAGAAGCCTTGTTTCAACTCACCGATATCGCTAGTCACATCAACAGTATAAGGATACTTAGATCCAGTATTCCCTCCAAGAGCTGCATTTGCTGCTTCTCCATTGTTCTTAGGATAATCAGAAATATAGGTGATTTTTCCTGTCCAGCTCTTATCTTGGTAAACCTTCGAAGTAAAGGTAACTTCTTGCCCTACAGAGAGGTTGGCAAGATTGTATTCAGACAACTCCCCTTTGACTTGCAAGTTTTCATTACTTACAACATGTACTACCACTTGGCTATTACCTGTTGGAGATTTGGAAACATTACGATTAACTTCAACTACAGTCCCTTCAAGTGTACTGAGGACAGTTGCGGCATCTAGCTGTGCTTGAGCCTTGTTGAGTTGAGCAACAGCATCTGCACGGTTATCCTTGGCATCACTGATTTGAGAATCAATAGAAGATACTGAAGAAGTCGCTGCTTGCGCTTGTTCTGGGAGTCCAGCTTCTGTTGGAACCTGTGGAGAAGCTGGTGTAGCTGATGCATTTTCACGAGCCTTGTTTAACTCCTCGATATGACGGTCTGCCTTTGCAACTGCACGATCGGCTGCATCATAGGCAGCTTGAGCATCTGCACTGCTGTATTTGACCAACGCTTGCCCTTCTTCGACCTTGTCCCCGACTGAAACGAGGATTTCATCTAAATCTCCCTTACTAGCATCAAAATAAACGTATTGTTCATTTTTTGCTGTAACTGTACCTGACAAGAGAACCGATGAAGCAACAGAACCTTCCTTAGCAGTAACGATATGAGGGGTTTCCTCCTTGACAGCTGACTGGGAAGGTTGTCTAAAAATCAAAATCCCCGCAGCACCGATAACAATAGCACTGGCAACACCAATCGCTGTGTATAATTGCCATTTTTTTGCCTTCTTATTTCTTTTCATTTTTAAGCTCCTTTATTCTTTTGCCTTACAAAAACCATTATATCAGAAATACCGAGACCAAACAATGACAGTTCAGATGGAAACAATGACAATTCAGGATCATTATTTCGTTCGGCATTCGTTTATTGGATTATTGTGCTAGATATATAATACAATATCTTTTTGAATTTGGCAAGTGTTTTTATATTTTTTTTACCGTAGCAGATTTTTGCATTCAAAAAATAAAAACGATAGAATATGACTATCAAAGCTATAAGGAGTTTTCTATGAGAGAATATGATATCATCGCCATCGGTGGAGGAAGCGGCGGTATCGCCACTATGAACCGAGCTGGTGAACACGGGGCTAAAGCAGCTGTTATCGAGGAGAAAAAATTAGGTGGAACTTGTGTCAACGTTGGCTGTGTTCCTAAGAAAATCATGTGGTATGGAGCGCAAATTGCTGAAAGCTTCCACCACTACGGTCCTGACTATGGGTTTACGAGTTCAAATGTTCAGTTTGATTTCGCAAAACTTCGTCAAAACCGTGAAGCCTACATCGACCGTGCCCGCTCATCTTATGATGGAAGTTTCAAACGCAACGGTGTTGATTTGATTGAAGGTCGTGCTCATTTCGTTGATTCCCACACAGTCAGCGTCAATGGTGAATTGATTCGTGCCAAGCATATCGTGATTGCGACTGGCGCTCGTCCTAGCATCCCAATTATTCCTGGAGCTGAACTCGGTGGTAGCTCAGACGATGTCTTCGCTTGGGAGCAACTTCCTGACTCCGTTGCGATTCTTGGAGCTGGCTATATCGCCGTTGAATTAGCAGGTGTTCTCCACGCGCTAGGAGTAAAAACGGATTTGTTTGTCCGTCGTGATCGTCCCTTGCGTGGTTTTGACAGCTACATCGTTGAAGGACTTGTCAATGAAATGGAAAAAACAGGTCTACCTTTGCACACACATAAGGTACCTGTCAAGCTCGAAGAAACGGAGCAAGGTATTACCATTCATTTTGAAGACGGTTCTAGTCATACTGCCAGCCAAGTTATCTGGGCTACCGGTCGCCGTCCAAATGTAGACGGTCTTGAGTTAGAAAAGGCTGGAGTTACACTCAACCAACGTGGATTTATCCAAGTAGATGAATACCAAAATACTGTTGTAGATGGCATCTATGCTCTTGGAGATGTTACTGGTGAGAAAGAACTGACCCCAGTAGCCATCAAGGCAGGACGTACCTTATCTGAACGCCTCTTCAACGGGAAAACAAATGCTAAGATGGACTACACGACTATCCCTACTGTTGTCTTCTCCCACCCAGCAATCGGAACAGTCGGTTTAACTGAAGATCAAGCTATCAAAGAATACGGCCAAGATAACATTAAAGTCTACAAGTCAAGCTTTGCATCTATGTACTCAGCCGTTACAAACCATCGTCAAGAATCTCGCTTCAAACTCATCACCGCCGGTGCTGATGAAAAAGTTGTTGGCCTACACGGACTTGGTTACGGAGTGGATGAGATGATTCAAGGATTCGCTGTTGCTATTAAGATGGGAGCTACCAAGGCGGACTTTGATGCTACAGTAGCTATCCACCCAACCGCTTCAGAAGAATTTGTGACCATGCGCTAATTATCGCAAGAGACCTCTTGAGGTCTCTTTTTACTTGCAAAATCGGCTGTTACAAAATTGTTACCTTGATTTCATAAATAGGTTGACTTTTCTTTCTAAATTAGTATAATAGTTACTATAATTTTGAAAAGAGGTTAACAGTTTTGAAAAAAGCTCATATCTATGCTATCCCTGCTATCGGTGCTGCTCTCATCGCCGTATTGGCACAAATCAGTCTCCCTATCGGTCCTGTACCTTTCACTTTGCAAAACTTTGCGATTGGTCTGATTGCTACTGTTTTTAGACCCAGAGAAGCCGTTCTATCTGTAGCTCTCTATCTCCTGCTGGGTGCCATTGGTTTACCTGTCTTTGCAGGGGGTGGTGCAGGATTTCACGTTTTAGTCGGCCCAAGTGCAGGCTATCTTTGGTTCGACCTTGTCTATGCTGGACTTACATCTTATCTCATCCATCAAAATAGTGGCTACATTCGCATTTTCCTAGCCAACCTCTTGGGTGACTCCCTCGTCTTTGTCGGAGGCATTCTCAGCCTCCACTTCCTAGCTGGTATGCCATTTGATCAGGCACTAGCTGTCGGTGTCCTTCCCTTTATCCTCCCTGATCTTGGTAAGATTATTGCCATTAGTTTCATTAGTCGTCCCCTACTCAAACGATTGAAAAGCCTTCCATATTTTTCAAGATAAAAGAATAGTCCAGAACAATTGTTCTGGACTATTTCCATTCTAAGAATCAACTGTACACTATTTAGCTACTTGACTATTCTTATACCGGTATGAATATTAATCGTTTTATTCTTCAAATTATAGTTATTCACGATATGCAAAGTAGAAAAGTATTCTAATTGATTCAAACCAAATAAGCTTCCATTGATTTTGGATGCTTAGCAATTGTATACTTTTCAGAAAACGCATTTTCAATGATTGAGCTATATTTTATAAATTATTTGTGATACAATAGAGCTACCTAAAAGATTCAGAAAATTTAATGTTCATTGATTGTTTATATTAACTTGAACATTCTGATTTTTCTTCATTCAAAAATAACTGTAAATAATTATAAGAAGAAAGGTAATTCTATGGCAAAGAATACTCGTGAGCTAATCATTAGAGCTCTCATCACACTAGCTAAGAAAAATCCTCAGCGTAGTTCCTTTACAATGACTGAAATTGCTGCTGAAGCTGGTATTTCACGACAAGCGATTTATCAAAAGCATTTTAACAACTTTGAAGATATTATCGAATACATTTACGAAGAGACCAATCAGCACATTTTTAACGTCTTTAATAAGTTCTGCCCTAGCAATGATGGAGATCCTATCAGCTTTTTAGCAGACCATATACTTCCTCTCATATACGAAAAAAGGGAAGTTATTAACACCTTGTATACCACACAAGTCGACCCATGTTGGAAGGAATTTCTGCGTGGAACATACTCAGAGTGGGTACTAAAGAATGTCAATTACCAACTGAAATATAATTTTAATAAAGAGGACATCGCTTATATCATTACGACCATGGCCATCTCTTTTATTGAAGTCTGGATTCGTAAAGATAATCCAATGCCACCTGAAGAGTATAGAGAGACTTTCATTCAATTGGCTAAGACTTCTCTCTGTGACTATATTGTGTCCTAAAAAAAGAATCTTGAGTTCTACTCAAGATTCTTTTTATTGTCCCCCTTTAAAGGCATCGACCATTACCTGAAATTCTTCATTGGAAAGCGTGATTCCTTTGCCCATTTTGGTATGGTCAGGACTCCAAGAACGAATATCAAACTTTGCAGGGGCACCATTAAAGCTAACGCGATTTAGTTCTTTTGTCCATCCTTTGTCATTTTCAGACAAGGTGAGCAAGTGTTCTTCAATCTCAAATGTAAATTCTGCCATTTTAACTCCTTTATGTGATATGCTTTCTATAGTCTATTCGTAAAAATCTTGTGGTTTTTAGGAAAATTTTATATAATGTGGATATATAAGAAGGGAGGACTCTATGAGACAGACATTCAAACTAGTTCTAGATAAACTACATGGTTTTCTCAATGGGAATGATGATCATCCTCAAATCGAGGATAACTCCCTCACTGCTATGATTGAACAAGCCATCCAGAAAAAGACGGCTGTTCATGTTATACTTGCTGAGACAAGTTTTACGGGTGATATTGTTAAACACGATGCTAATCGCCAACAAATTATCGTCAAAAATTTTTCAAAAAACGTAACTCGAATCATTCGTATCAGTGATATTAAACGACTTCGTTTTGTTCCCTCAACTGTACAAAAAGCTCAGAAAAGTCTATTTAAGAAAGAGTGAGATGTTCTTTGCATCCCACTCTTTTTCTTAACGGATTTGTTCAAAATGAAGGTGAACTGCGATATGGTCGCCATAACCACTTCTCTCCAAATCGCGTTGCAAGCGATAAGAGATATAGTGTTCTGCAATGGTAATGTAACCAGCTCCAAGTAAGCGGTGCTCGACCATTGATTGGATCATGCTGATAGTCGCACGTTCCACTTTTGCTTCTTCCAAGTCCAAAACGACTTTTTTAGTAACTTGCGCTAGGTTTTGACGCAGGTCATCGGTCAAAACATAAACTGTTTGAGCTGCTTTTAGGACAGCTTGGTAAATTTTATCTGGATCAAATTCAGCAATTTCTCCATTACGTTTGATTACTTGCATAAGGTTCTCCTTTATTCTTTGTTTTCTTTGATTTCGGCCAACATCTTTTCTTCTTCGGCTGTCAGTTGATAGTTTTCTAGCAGGTCAGGTCTGCGCTTGTAGGTTTTCTTTAGACTCTCATACAGTCGCCACTGGCGAATCTTTTCATGGTGCCCACTCATGAGCACATCTGGCACGACCATGCCTCGATAGTCATAAGGGCGTGTATACTGAGGATATTCGAGAAGACCTGAAGAAAAGCTATCATCCTGGTGGCTAGACTCCTTACCAATCACTTCTGGTATCAGGCGAACGGTCGCATCAATCATGGTCATGGCCGCCAATTCTCCTCCAGTCAAAACATAGTCTCCTAGAGAAATTTCATCGGTTACCAAGGTCTTGATGCGCTCGTCATACCCTTCATAGTGACCACAGATAAAGATCAGTTCCTCTTCTTGAGCCAAAGCCTCAGCGTAAGCTTGATCGAATTGTTTCCCAGCAGGATCGAGAAGAATGACGCGGGGATTATTCTTTTCAATGGCATCAAAGGCATCGAAAATAGGTTGGGCACGGAGCAACATTCCTTGACCGCCTCCGTAGGGCTCATCGTCAACATGACGGGCTTTTTCAGCGTATTCTCTGAAATTATGGTACTGGATATCCAAGAGCCCTTTTTCTCGAGCCTTCCCAACAATCGAGTGCTCCAGCGGAGAAAACATCTCCGGAAAGAGGGTTAAAATATCAATCTTCATCATCTAACCCTTCTAAGATTTCCACTTCGACCCGCTTGTTTAGAATATCAACATTGAGAACTACTGGCGGAATGTAAGGTAAAAGCAAATCTCGCTTACCTTTTCGCTTTACCACCCAGACATCATTGGCTCCTGGTTGCAGAATTTCCTTGATGGTTCCAATCAAGTTATCACCCTCGTAAACTTCCAAACCGATAATCTCGTGATAATAGAATTCACCATCATCTAAATCGTTCAAATCTTCCTCAGCGACCTTGAGACTATAACCCTTGTACTTTTCAATCGCATTGATATGGTACATATCTTTGAACTTGATAATGTCAAAGTTCTTCTGCTTACGGTGACTTGCGATGGTCACTGTTTGGACAAACTGATCTTTTTCATCAAATAAAGCCAGCTCTGCCCCCTTTTTAAACCGTTCCTCAGCAAAATCCGTCACAGACAAGACACGCATCTCACCCTGTAAACCCTGCGTATTAACGATTTTTCCAACATTAAAGTAGTTCATCTTGTCTCCTGTACTCTCCTTCTTTCCATCTTATTCTGACAATTCTCGAATAATAGCCGCAATCTTTTTTGATTCTGACCATTGTAAATAATGGTGATTTCCTCCTAAAATGAGTTTAGTATTGGAAGTCCAATATTCTGATTCTCTGTACTCTTTTTCTCTATAAGCCTGACAGAAAATAAATACAGGGATACAATCTGCTATTGATACATCCTCAAAATCTTCCTCAGTAATCTCTCCAGATATCTGAAATCCTGGATTTTGCTTTTCCAACTCTAAGCTTTTTTCTTGTATTATTTCCCAGATTTCTTTATTCGTTTCAGGGCTAAATATTGCTTGAGTTAAATTCTTCAAATAAAGTTCAGGACCATACTCGTCAATCAACCTCATCTGCTCTTCCATTCCTGGATAAGGAGTTTCTGAAAAATCAGCAAATATGACTTTTTTAGTTGTCGGTTCAATCGCTACTAAAGCTTGACACTTAATTGGCTTGTTGAGCAATTTGCAAGCTAAAATTCCACTCAAACTATGTACACAAAGTATATATTCAGAAATCGCCAATTCTTCAAGTACTTCATAAACTGCGTCTACAAGATTATCCAGCTTTTTTCCAGCTTGGTCATGAATCGGACTTCTACCTGTGTTTGGAAAATCAATTGTCAAATAACCAATTGTGGGAGGAAGTTTTTCAAGTATAAGTGAAAAATTTTCATAACTTGGTAGCAAACCTGCTCCATTTAGACAAACTAGCACTTTCTTTTGCTTTTGATAAGTAACAGAGAGACTGCCAATTTTCGTAGACACATCAATCCTCTTCATAAAGAAATCCACTCATTCTATATAATGAATTATTAAAAATCCTTATCCTTTATTTTATCACGTTCCAAGGATTTTCACAAGTTGGAGAAAGAGGACATCAACTCTCCTTCCCCTTCAAAAAACTCTCCAAATCTCTTTCATGTTGGTACTTAATGGCCGCTTTTTTATCTTTGTCAAAGATGGTTTTGGTTAGGTCAATATCGTTGATAGCCGCAATAGCGACCGTGTAGTGAATAATATCAGCTAGTTCTTTGGCAAGTTCCTCATTTGAGTCCTGGACGCCCTCTTTTCGACCAGAGCGCCCATTCAAGACCTCGGCTACTTCTCCGACTTCCTCCACTAGCTTGATAAAGAGGCCTTCCTCAGTTCGAGATTGCTGGTAATGTTCGAGTAAGTAAGCTTGTAATTGTCTAAAGGTTAAATCCTTCATCTTCTCCTCAACAAAAAAAGCGAGACATCTGTCCCGCTTTTTTATTTTTCATCGATAACGATTCTTACTTTCTTGTCTTCAGTTGGGACAGAGTAGACAATCGTTCTTATCGCTGAGATAGTGCGACCCTTACGACCGATAACACGACCGACATCGCTTTGGTCAAGATCCAAGTGATACTCCAAAAACTCTGGTGTGTCTTCAATCTTGATAGTTAAGGCATCAGGTTGTGAAATCAAAGGTTTCACAATCGCAATAATGAGATTTTCAATCGTATCCATCTGTCAACCTACTTTAAACTTATTTTGAGAATTTAGAATCGTGGAATTTTTTCAATACACCTTCTTTTGAAAGGATGTTGCGAACTGTATCTGAAGGTTGAGCTCCATCAGCCAACCATGCAAGAATGCGGTCTTCTTTCAAAGTTACTTGGTTTTCAGCAACAAGTGGGTTGTAAGTCCCAACTGTTTCGATGAAACGTCCGTCACGTGGTGAACGTGAGTCTGCTACGTTGATACGGTAGAAAGGTTTTTTCTTAGAACCCATACGAGTCAAACGGATTTTAACTGCCATTTTTTAATGTCTCTTTTCTTATTTTTTTATTTCGGTGAAATAGCTGAGCTATTTAGCACATGTTCTATTATAGCAGATTTCTGACAGGTGTCAAGAAAAAAACTTGACAGAGTTTAAAATTTTTATTTTTTTAGAAATTTATTAGATTAATAGGGATAAATTAGAAAGAGAAACTTTATGAATACTAGTCTAGAGAACATTTACAAAGACCATCAGGTTAAGCCTTACATCTCTCCTGATCATGATATCGAGACTTCGCTACTAAATCCCAAGTTTGTCCCAAAATGAAATAGAAGACAATCTTCTGGCAGGTGATATTATCCTCCTTTGGAGAATCAACTTTGGTATTTTTACCACCGAAAGCTGGTTTTTAAAACTCCAATTTGAATATATTTCAAAATCCACTTAAAATCAACGTTTTCCCGATTTTTCAGAAAATAAATTTTCATCTAATTTGAATAACTTTTAATTGAATGGTGTGATATATGAAGTGTTGTAAATGCTGTATTGTAGCTAGTTCTTAACGTTTAGAGAACTGGCTAGCTTTGCGAGCTTTCTTAAGACTTGGTTTGGAAAGTATAGATTTCAATTGAACTAAAACAGCGAAATATCAAGGATTTTAAGAACAATATCTACTAATTAATTTATAAAATATGAATTAATAGATTCTAAATAGGGGAATAATTTAGTTCTGTAAAAATTAATTTCTGCACCTACAATGCTTATTCTGACAGACTTAATAACAGTCTAAAAAAAGTAGAGATTCATACAGTATCTAGATTTTCCAAAAATTCTTTATCATCAAATATTATTAACGAAACTATCCAAACCAAATCCGATGCATTGCTTCAAAGAATTCTTTAGTTGTTTAACTAGCAAGGTCTTTAATTAAAAAATTTTTTCAAATAATTGCCTCATTGACACATAAATTCTTGCTTTCTAAATTTAAGTGTGATATATTTATAACACAAAAAAGGAGTCTATCATGAAAAAAAGTAAAAAAATGCGTGGCCTCATTGCAATGATTGCCGTAGCTCTCTTTATTGATTTTACTGTTTTATTTGGTTCTAATCTTAGTTGGGGAACCAAGTTAGTTATTGCTGGTATTTCAGTGTTAGGTCAGATTGTAGCTATTTGGGGCTGGCTACATATGAAACCACTGCCCCATAAGAGTCAGAAAGGTAAGGGAAAGATTATTTTTGACTTGTCTGCTAAGCTTTACACGATACTTTTGTTTGCAGCAAGCATTTTTTATACAGTAGGAATTTGGGTTGCGACCCCAAGCGAAAGTTCTGGTATTAAAGAATGGATTTTAGGAATTGGCCTCGTTATTGAAGTGATTGTATTTGGTTCTTTCTCTTTGAGAAATGTCAAGGAAACTCCAGACGAACGCTTTTATGCTAATTTAGCAAAAACAGCTAGCTTGATGTTTGTTTTTATACTAGGTGCACTGATGATCCTAGCAGTTATCATTGGGTATATGGGGTCTCTCACTCTTTACATGGGCCAGATCTTTATTAGCATAGCTGCCTTGATTTGCATCTTTGCGGTTGCCTATCTTATTTTGGAACGTAGAGGATAAGCATGGCCAAAGAAAGCAAGATTATTACTAATCTCAAATCTGTTCGTGAGTCCACAGGCATGACCCAGCAGGAGTTAGCCGACCTCATCGGAATGCGACGCGAGACAATTCTGCACTTGGAAAATAACCGTTACAATCCTTCGCTGGAAATGGCTCTTAAAATTGCTCAAGTTTTTAATCTTAAAGTAGAAGACCTCTTTGAACTCAGAAAAAAAGAGGAAGCATAATTCTTTTCGAGACCTGGTTTCCTAAATATTTCGAGTACACTTATGGCATTAATGCACCAAAACATCTAAGCAGTCTGGTAGAAAAAGGCTATACTATTATCGAAACCGCCTTCGATTCACTCGACCATCTGAATGCTACAATGAAAAAGAATATCCTCAAAAGTAAGGGAGTTACAGGACTTTCTAAGATGAAAGCGGCTGATCTTGTTCAAACTCTTCATGAAAACTTATCAGAAGAGGAATTAGCTAGTCACTTTTCGATTCGATGCTACAAATTGACTCCAAAGGGAGAGCAGATACTGGAACAATATCAGGAAATTATCGACCGTCATCCAAAGAAAAATCTCTAAACAAGCAGTCTGAAGATTTATTTTCTGAAAACTTGCCTTATCTTTTACATTTGAAATCAAACTCCTTTTAAGGTACAATGGTAGAAATGAATTTTTGAGAGGTTAACAATGAAAAAACTAGCAACCCTTCTTTTACTATCAACGGTATCCCTTGCTGGATGTACTAGTATCCAACGTGGTCTCCATGGTGATGAGTATGTCGACTCTAGCATCTCAGCTGAAGAAAGCTCAAAAGCAGCTGCTCAGGCTGCCAAAGATTTGAATGACGCTTTGACCAATGACAATGCCAACTTCCCTCAACTTTCTAAGGAAGTTGCCGAAGATGAAGCCGAGGTCATTTTACACACAAATCAAGGCGATATCCGCATCAAACTCTTTCCAAAACTAGCACCACTAGCAGTTGAAAACTTCCTTACTCACGCTAAGGAAGGCTATTATAACGGCATCACCTTCCACCGTATCATCGATGGCTTTATGGTCCAAACTGGAGATCCTAAGGGAGATGGTACAGGGGGCCAATCTATCTGGCATGATAAGGATAAAACAAAGGACAAGGGAACTGGTTTCAAAAATGAAATCTCTCCTTACCTATACAATATCCGAGGAGCCCTTGCTATGGCTAATACTGGTCAACCAAACACCAACGGTAGCCAGTTCTTCATCAACCAAAACTCAACAGATATTTCAGCTAAACTCCCTACCAGCAAGTATCCAAAGAAAATCATCGAAGCCTATAAAGAAGGTGGAAATCCAAGTCTAGACGGCAAACACCCTGTCTTTGGTCAAGTCATCGATGGCATGGATGTTGTTGACAAGATTGCCAAAGCTGAAAAAGATGAGAAAGACAAACCAACGTCTGCTATCACCATTGATAGTATCGAAGTGATGAAAGACTACGACTTCAGCAAAAAATAAGCCATCAACAGATAAGGAGATAATGACATGATTTTATTTTGGGGTTCTAAAGGTTATCAGAAAGATTTGGGACATACGCAAACTGCGATCGAATGTGGTCACTGTAACAATGTCGACACTTGGGAGATCGTAGAAACTGGGCGCAAGTTCACCCTCTACTGGATTCCACTTTTTCCTTATGGTAAAAGTTACTTCGTTTCTTGTCCGATTTGCCACTACGGTAAAGAAATTGAGAAATCTGAAGTTGAAAACTATTTAAATTACTAGTCAAAAAAGCCAAGTCATTTCAACTTGGCTTTTTTACTGCTTTTAAGTTAGCTTGTTAAAGTCCCAGATTTGGTCCATCCAGCCTTCATAAAAGTCTGGTTCGTGGCAAACCATAAGAATGCTTCCTTTGTATTCTTTAAGCGCCCGTTTGAGTTCTTCCTTGGCATCCACATCCAAGTGGTTGGTCGGCTCGTCCAGTACTAAGACGTTGTTTTCACGATTCATCAAGAGACAGAAACGCACCTTGGCCTGTTCCCCACCTGACAAGACCTGAATTTGGCTTTCGATGTGCTTGGTTGTCAAACCACAACGAGCAAGGGCTGCACGGACCTCTGCTTGGTTAAGTGCAGGAAAGGCATTCCAGACGGCCTCTAGTGGTGTTTGACGATTTCCACCTTCTACTTCCTGTTCAAAGTAACCAAGTTCTAGGTAGTCACCTCGTTCGACTTCTCCAGCGATTGGTGGGATAATACCCAAGAGAGACTTCAAGAGAGTTGTTTTCCCGATACCATTGGCTCCAATAATGGCAACCTTTTGATTGCGTTCAAAGGTGAGATTTAAGGGTTTGGTAAGTGGACGGTCATAACCAATCTGCAAGTCCTTGGCTTGGAATATAAAGCGCCCTGGCGTACGAGCTGGTTTGAAATCAAAGGATGGTTTTGGCTTCTCACTTTGCAGTTCAATGATATCCATCTTGTCGAGTTTCTTTTGACGGGACATGGCCATGTTTCGAGTTGCGACACGGGCTTTATTGCGGGCTACGAAATCCTTGAGGTCCGCTATCTCTTTCTGCTGACGTTCGTAGGCTGCTTCCAACTGAGATTTCTTCATGGCATAGACTTCTTGGAACTGGTAGTAGTCACCAGAGTAACGCGTCAACTGTTGATTTTCCACATGGTAAACGATATTGATTACATCGTTTAGGAAAGGAATATCATGCGAAATAAGGACAAAGGCATTCTCATAGTTTTGGAGATAACGCTTGAGCCAGTCAATGTGTTCAGCATCCAAGTAGTTGGTTGGCTCGTCAAGCAGCAAAATATCTGGCTTTTCAAGGAGGAGTTTAGCCAAAAGCACCTTGGTTCTTTGTCCACCTGATAAGGCTGTTACATCCGTATCCATGCCAAAGTCCATGACACCGAGAGCACGCGCTACTTCATCAATCTTAGCATCCAAAGTATAGAAATCTCGACTTTCCAAACGATCTTGGAGTTCACCAACTTCTTCCATGAGTGCATCAATATCCGCTCCGTCTTCGGCCATTTCCATATAGAGCTCATTGATACGAGTTTCTGCTTTAAATAGTTCATCAAAGGCTGTCCGCAAGACATCACGCACAGTTTGACCTTCCTTTTGCACAGCATGCTGATCCAGATAGCCAGCAGTCACATACTTAGACCACTCCACTTTCCCTTCGTCAGGTAACATCTTACCAGTCACAATACTCATAAAGGTTGATTTCCCTTCACCGTTAGCACCAACTAGACCGATATGTTCTCCCTTTAGGAGACGGAAAGACACATCTTCAAAAATTGCACGGTCACCAAAACCGTGACTCAAATTTTTAACTTCTAAAATACTCATTCTAATTCCTCATCTTGTTTTTATGCAGTCCTTTATAGAGGAGCCAAGCCAGATAGCCTCCCAAGGTATTGGTCCACAAATCATCAATCTCAAAGACGCGATTAAAATCAAAGAAAAAATCTAAAACCAATTGCGTGCACTCAATTCCTAGACTCAGAAGAAAGCTGAGAAGGAGGATTTTTTTCGTTTGCCGCAGGTTTGGACAGAGATAGATGAGTTGAAAGACCATAGGGAAGAGCAAGAAGACATTTAAAATATTCTGCAAAAAGATCCAAATGACTTGTCCCAAACTGGTCACTTCACCTAGATTCCAAAGGGAGTTTAAGGGAGTTAAAAGAAAAACCAGGCGTCCAAAAGTTTGAATACCTGGAGTTTCCACTCCTGTAGGAAGTTGAGGCTGCGGAGTGAAGCAAAAACAGACAATGCAAAGGCTGTAGACAGCCACTCCCAATCTTAAGATTAATTCTCTTTTTCTAGTCATTTTATGGATTTACCGCTGCGACTGCCTTCTGGCGATCACGTTTCATTGTATTGGAGCGTAATTGTCCACAAGCTGCATCAATATCTGTACCATGCTCTTGACGGACAACACAGTTGACCCCTTTTTTCTTGAGGGTATCGTAGAAGGCCATCACGCGCTCTTTAGGACTACGGCTATATTGGTCATGCTCACTAACAGGGTTATAGGGAATCAAGTTGACATATGACAATTTCTTGATATTTTTGAGCAATTCAGCCAATTCCAAGGCTTGTTCTACACCATCGTTGACTTCATTGAGCATGATATATTCAAAGGTCACACGGCGATTGGTTGTTTCGATATAGTACTCAATAGCTGCAAAGAGCTTTTCAATCGGAAAGGCACGGTTAATCTTCATGATGCTTGAACGCAATTCATTGTTTGGTGCGTGAAGAGACACAGCCAGATTGACCTGTACGCCTTCATTAGCAAAGTCACGAATTTTATGGGCCAAACCTGAAGTTGAAACAGTGATGTGACGAGCACCGATAGCCATCCCCTTGTCATCATTGATAGTACGGACAAAATTCAAAACATTGTTGTAATTATCAAATGGTTCACCAATTCCCATAACAACGATATGGCTGACACGTTCATCCTGGCCACGTTCATCAAAGTATTTCTGAACTAGCATGATCTGCGCTACGATTTCCCCGTTATTAAGATCACGTTGCTTCTTGATCAAGCCTGACGCACAGAAGGTACAACCAATATTACAACCGACCTGAGTGGTCACACAGACTGACAAACCGTAGTGTTGACGCATGAGTACTGTCTCAATCAACATGCCATCTGGCAACTCGAAAAGATACTTAACAGTACCGTCAGCTGACTCTTGTACAATCCTTTGTTTCAAAGGATTGACCACAAACTGGTCATTGAGCTTAGCAATCAAATCCTTGGAAAGGTTGGTCATTTCTTCAAATGACTGGACACGTTTACGGTAAAGCCATTCCCAGATTTGATCTGCTCGGAATTTCTTTTCCCCTTGTTCTAATACCCATTCTTGCATGGTTTGACGTGTTAAACTATAAATAGACGGTTTCATCTCTTCTCCTTATTCTCTATCTATTTCTGACGAATGACAAAATGGCGCTGTCCCTTGTCCTCTTTCTGAGACTTTTGGTCCTTATGACGACGTCTATTTCGCTTATCGGCATTTGGTTTTCTCTTATTTTGCGAAGGTTTCTTGCCTCTTCTAGGAAGGTTTTCCTCATCCTTTTTACGCAATTTTTTGTCAAATGAAGCCCGTTTCGGTGCTTGGTTTTCTAGGACAAAATAGGCACAACCATAACTACAATACTCTAAAAGATAATCCTGTAAGCGGCTGATTTTTTCAATTTTTTCCTCTGTTCGGTCGTCTTTGTAAAAGCCACGTAGACGGAGCTGCTCATTGCTCCAGTCCCCCACGACATAATCAAATTTGGTCAACACTTCTGAGAAGCGTTGATTAAAGACTGTCACATCGAAAGCATCCTTGATATTTTCAACCAAGGTAAAAGCGATTCCTTCAGTCTCAACCTTATCCCCATTCATATGAAATTCTGGGCCAGGAAACTTGTTATAGTTGTATAATTCAGGTGCAATTTCTTTACGCATAGTCTTCCTTTTCCACGATTACTTAACACTCTATTTTACCATAATTTCTAGCAGTTAGCACGTTTCTCATAAAAATGAAAAAAGTCTGACGATTTTGTCAGACTCCTGCCTTATAAAGCAAAAAGAGAAGAATAACTCTTCCCTTCCTATTCATTATTTTGCTGCTGCGTAGAGCTCGTCTACTTTGTTCCAGTTGATAACTGAGAAGAAAGCTTTGATGTAGTCAGGACGTACATTGCGGTATTTCACGTAGTAAGCATGTTCCCAAACGTCCAAGCCCAAGATTGGTTTTTTACCTTCTGAGATTGGTGTGTCTTGGTTTGCTGTTGAAGTTACTTCAAGTTTTCCTTCTTTGTTGACAACCAACCAAGCCCATCCAGAACCGAAGCGAGTTGTAGCTGCTGCTGTAAAGGCTGCTTGGAACTCTTCAAATGAACCAAATGTTGCATCGATTGCTGCTGCAAGTTCTGCTGAAGGAGCAGTTTTTTCAGGAGTCATCAATTCCCAGAAAAGAGCGTGGTTCAAGTGTCCACCACCATTGTTGATAAGTGCTTGACGGATATCAGCTGGGATAGAGTCTACATCAGCAAGCAAGGCTTCAAGGTCTTCACCAATTTCAGGGTGTTTTTCAAGAGCAGCATTGGCATTGTTGACATAAGTTTGATGGTGTTTGTCATGGTGCAAGTGCATTGTTTCTGCATCGATGTATGGTTCCAAAGCGTCGTATGCGTATGGAAGGTCTGGTAAGATAATAGCCATCTGTAATACCTCTTTTTCTTTCTATATGAAAATGATAACGCAATCATCCTCTTTTTTCAAGTTTTTTGCTCAATTTGCTTCTGCCTCGATCTGCAAAAGTGCCTTTTCAAACAGGTACCCTTTTTCATAGACACCTGTCTTAATCTGGTAGTCTGTTTCAATCAAATAAGAAATCGCTCGCTTGAGAAAATCTAAGGAAATCCCTCTCGAATCTCTCAATGCAAACTTGATTTGATAAGGATTAGGGTTGCGCCCCAAGTAAGTTCCCATACTGCTTGCGATCTGCGATTCCGTCTGACCAGCTTCTGATAAAATCTTCACTTGGGTAAAGGTACGAAACTGTCCTAACATGACAGCTATGAGCTTGATTTCATCCTCCCCTTGCAAAGTCAAGTCTCTAACCAGGTCACGGGCCAGGTCAATCTTCTTAGCTAAAATAAACTGAGTCAAATCAAAAATATTGTCCTGCAGAGTCTTTGGAATAGCCTCGACAATATCCTTCTCCTCAATCACGCCGTCTGACTTATAAGACTGCAAAAAGAGGAGATTTTTCTGGATTTCACTAAATTGAAAACCAGATTTGAGAAGTAGATTTTCAAAGGATTGCCCCACAAACTGCAGACCTTGTGTCTGACTCCATTTTTGGAAATACTGGCGGAGTTCTTGTTCCTTGGGTTCAATAGCATCAAATACAGTCGCATCTCGTTTGAGCAATTTGACCAGCCGTCTTTTACTATCTAACTTTCCTTCAGCAAAAATAAACAACTTGGTTGTTGGCGAAGGGTTATCAAGGTATTCCTCAAATGACTTGAGCTCATCATCTGTTAAAGAACGTTTCTTGGCTGTTGTGATATCGACAAAATGGTCTAATATCACGATTTTTTCATCCGCAAAGAAAGGAAGACTGACCAGCTCCAGTTCTAAATCCTTATAGGCTACTTCTTTCATGTCAAAGTAGGAAAAATTAAGGTCGGCTGGATCATAGCCGATCTGTTTCAGCACCTGATCCTTCATAACTTCAAACTGACCTTGGTCCGAACCTGTAAATAAGGTCAAGCTAGATAAGTTTGATAGAGATACCTTTTGACTCTCTTCTATGGCTAGCATCTTCTCTCCTTTCTTCTTGTTTTTCTATTTCATTTAGTCAATATAGCGCAATTTCCCACGGAAATCTTCTAGGCTCTCGTATCCTTTTTCCTCCATGATTGCTTTTAGTTCATTGGTAATACGCTCAAAAGCACCGACGCCTTCCTTGTGAAGGGTGGTTCCGACCTGTACCATACTAGCTCCACAGAGGATGTGTTCAAAGGCATCACGACCGTTCAGAACGCCACCCGTTCCGATGATTTGGATTTGAGGATTTAAACGTTGGAAAAAGGCGTGCACATTAGCAAGAGCAGTCGGCTTGATATACTCTCCTCCAATCCCACCAAAACCATTCTTAGGACGAATAACGACCGACTCGCCTTCTATATAAAGGCCGTTCCCGATAGAGTTGACACAGTTGACAAACTTGAGTGGATACTTGTTGAAAATAGCAGCCGCTTGGTCAAAGTGGGCAATATCAAAATAAGGTGGTAATTTAATCCCAAGAGGTTTGGTAAAGTAGGCAAATACTTCTGCCAAGATACGGTCCGTTGTCTCAAAATCATAGGCAATCTGAGGTTTTCCTGGAACATTTGGACAAGAGAGATTAAGCTCTGTCAGTCCTTTGAATTCACTCTCTTGAACTTTTTTCAAGATGGTATGTGTTTCTTCTGGAGACATGCCAACTAAAGACAGAAAGAAAGTTCGGTTTGGCTCTTTTTCCTGCAAGTCTAAAAGATAGTCCAGATAGTAGTCTAAGCCATTATTTGGCAAGCCCATAGAGTTGATAGAACCAAGTGGAACATCCTGATAACGTGGCTCAGGATTGCCCTGACGAAAGTCCAAGGTCGCTGTCTTCGTGACAAATGTTCCTGCTGCTGAGTTTTTGACCCCTTCAAGCTCTTCTATCGTCATACAAGCCACACCCGCTGCATTCATCAAGCAATTGTCAAACGCAAAGCCAGCTATTTGTGTTTTCGTTGATACCATGATTCTGATCCTCCAGATTCCTTTTATTTCTAATATTATACCATACTTTAAGATTTTCTCTTTGAGAAAGTTATTTCTAGAGAAAACGTTCGTTTTTTGATAATGCTCTTAGTATTGACCGAATGTAAATTGAAAGAATTTTTAGAAAATTTTCGTTTTTTTCTTTACAGTGAAAAAAAATTCTGCTATAATGGCTCATGTAATAAAATATAACAACAAAGGAGAACGATATGACATCTGCTAAAGAATATATCCAAAGCGTGTTTGAAACTGTAAAGGCTCGTAACGGGCATGAGGCTGAATTTCTCCAGGCAGTTGAAGAATTCTTCAGCACTTTGGAACCTGTATTTGAAAAACACCCTGAGTATATCGAAGAAAACATCTTGGCACGTATCACCGAGCCTGAGCGCGTGATTTCTTTCCGTGTTCCTTGGGTTGACCGTGATGGAAAAGTCCAAGTGAACCGTGGTTACCGTGTTCAATTCAACTCAGCTGTTGGACCATATAAAGGCGGACTTCGTTTCCACCCAACTGTAAACCAAGGGATCTTGAAATTCCTCGGTTTTGAACAAATCTTTAAAAACGTCTTTACTGGACTTCCAATCGGTGGAGGTAAAGGTGGATCAGACTTCGATCCTAAAGGGAAGACTGATGCTGAAGTGATGCGCTTCTGCCAAAGCTTTATGACAGAATTGCAAAAATACATCGGACCATCTCTTGACGTCCCAGCTGGCGATATCGGTGTTGGTGGACGTGAAATTGGTTACCTTTACGGACAATACAAACGCCTTAACCAATTTGATGCTGGTGTCTTGACGGGTAAACCTCTTGGATTCGGTGGTAGCTTGATTCGTCCAGAAGCAACTGGTTACGGTTTGGTTTACTATACTGAAGAAATGCTCAAAGCCAACGGTAACAGCTTTGCTGGTAAGAAAGTTGTGATTTCAGGTTCTGGTAACGTAGCCCAATACGCTCTTCAAAAAGCGACTGAACTTGGTGCAACTGTTATCTCTGTATCTGACTCAAATGGTTATGTCATTGACGAAAATGGTATCGACTTCGACCTTCTAGCAGATGTGAAGAATAACCGTCGTGCACGTTTGACTGAGTACGCTGCTGAAAAAGCCACTGCTACTTACCATGAAGGTTCTGTATGGACTTACGCTGGAAACTACGATATCGCTCTTCCATGTGCAACTCAAAACGAAATCAATGGTGACGCAGCTAAACGTTTGGTTGCTCAAGGAGTTATCTGCGTATCAGAAGGTGCTAACATGCCTAGTGACCTTGATGCGATTAAAGTCTACAAAGAAAACGGAATCCTTTACGGACCTGCCAAAGCTGCCAACGCTGGTGGTGTAGCTGTATCTGCACTTGAAATGAGCCAAAACAGTCTTCGCCTCTCATGGACACGTGAAGAAGTTGATGGACGCCTCAAAGACATCATGACAAACATCTTCAACACAGCTAAAACAACTGCTGAAACATACGGACTTGGTACTGACTACCTTGCAGGAGCAAATATCGCTGCCTTCGAAAACGTAGCAAACGCTATGATTGCACAAGGTATTGTTTAATTAGTCGATACATCCTATCGGAGGACAATTGATGAACTTACGGCCGATGGAAGCGAGAGACAATCCAGCTGTAGCGCAACTCATTCGAGCTAGCCTAGAGGAATTCGGGCTTGACAAACCAGGAACTGTCTACTTTGATTCTCATCTAGATCATTTGGCCGATTATTATCAACAGCAAGAGAGAGCAGCTTACTTTGTCCTGGAAGACGAAGGTCAGCTGGTTGGCTGTGGTGGCTTTGCACCTGTGTCTGATAGGATTGCTGAATTACAAAAACTGTATGTCACTAAAAACAGTCGTGGCAAAGGTTATTCTAGCCGTTTGATAAAGCGGATATTCCAGGAAACCCGCCTAGCTGGTTATGAACAGCTTTATCTAGAAACCTCTACTGAACTGGCTACGGCTGTGGCCATCTATCAACACTATGGTTTCACATCACTGCAACAACCACTTTCTAACGCCGCCGGCCATCCTGCTATGAATGTCTGGATGATAAAGTCTCTCTTATCAGATGAATAGATGTCAGTATACTCTGGTCGTCTCGAGGACATCAGTATCAAGATCCTCAGCACAGCTAAAACAACTTTTAAAAATGTAGCCAAGGCTATGATAGTTAAGGTATTGTTTCAGCACTATCACACTAGAAGAAATCCGACTGCTTATAAAAGCAACCGGATTTTTATATATCTAATTTTTCAAAAAATTTGCCTGCAGACTGCTTTTCTTTTAGCTTCTCCAGCAGCTCGTTCTCCAGAAAAGGACTTAGCTCGTCAAAATCTTGGCAAACCTTAAAAACCGTCTCTCTATCCATCTGACCATAAGCTAATTCGTAATAGTCCTTATGATGATGCCAGTTCTGGTCATAGTTGACGTCTGTACGTTGATAGTAAACAATGTTTTGCTTCGGAGTCAGGTAAAGCTTCTGTGTTAGAATACTTTTCTGATCTTTGGACAATTTACTGCGACTAAAAATCTTAACACCTTGAAAAATCTTGCGCTCATGGATACCTTGATTTGTGACTTTCAATTCAACTCTTTTATAGTGCATATAGTCACCTCCAAAAATTACTTTCATTATATCAAACTCTGGCAGATTTGCAAGCAAAAGTATCATTTCCAAAAGTCTTTAGTCGCCTCTAAAATCTCTTCTGTAGGCGTCACTGTAGCCTCAATAATGTTCTTGCCAGTCTTTTTCAGATAGGCTTGTATCTGATGATAGCCATAAGCATAGCCTGCAGCATAGGGCATACCAACCGGAATTTGACCCTGTATCTTCGCGATTTCATCACCGTATAGATAAGGAGCCATTTCCGCCATCCCCGTTAGCTGAAGCTGACTGGAGATGATGGGCTTAATCTCTTCTAACTGCTCTGGACTGGTTGAAGTAACCCAAGGCCCAATGAGATCCTTACCATAGAGCTCAGCCGCAAAAGACTCTGCCAAGCCTTCACTGACTACCCAGTCTGCTAGTGTCGTCTGCTGATTCCATTTGACAAATTGAAAGCGGACATTGTGATTGCACTCATGAGCCAACGCAGCCTGCACACGTGGTAAAGTATAGTCATTTGGTAGCAGACTAAGCATGAGGTAGCCTGGAATTCCGCCATCTCCGCTATAACCCTTATTGAGCTGTAGCATAGGTTTTTCTGGATTGCCCAATAAAATAGTAAAATGGTAATCCTCAACCTCTAAGTCATAGCCAGCCTGCTCAAAAAGCCCAATACTCCTCTTGATGGTATCTTGACAATTTTGCCAGAGTTGATCAGAGCTCAGAGCGTCTATAGCTGGTCTATCCTTTTCTGAGAGAGTTGAGGGTAACTGATTCATAAAACCAAGTAGGAATAGAGCGTCAAATCCTCCAGGATACTTTGCTTTCAGAGGGATGTGTTGCGTTTGGTATTTGGTTGCAAAAGGTGCTAATATTTTCGCTCGAAAACAGCCTTCTCTCTTTTCTAAAGGAAGCTCGAGCATCTCTTGGTAAACTTTATCTGAACGAATCATATTGATTTGCATAATAATCTCCTTTCTTATCTATTATTAGTATAATCCCTTCCCTAAGGTCAGAGTCAAGAAGAAAATTAAAATATCTATTAAAATTTCATTGAAATTACCTCAAACCGTTCGAAAATTACCTTCAATAAAGTTCTTTAATACTGAGATTATAATATCCAGAGTATCAATAAATTAAAAACTTACTTTTCTACTGTTCATAGGAATGATGATACTAGAAAAAAATAAATCCTGAAGGGTAAAAACTTGTATCATTTTTTATGGAAAGCCTATTATTCAAAACTTGTTTGTCTCCTAGATAAACTATATAATTAGTTCGCCCCTTTTTTGCCCCTTCTTGAACCAAAAGAAAAAACCGCTACTCCTAAGAATAGCGGTTTTATATGTTTTTTAAGCTACTAATGTAGTCGCTCTATTATTTAAGAGTAACAATTTGCTAATCTTATTTTCTCCCAGTATTAGTGGGTTAATTCCTCCATTTTCAACTTTGGCAGGAATTTGGTAGGTAAATTGATAATCCAAGATTATCTAAACTGTCTGTAATCTCTTCTGAAATTGTTGAATCACCTGAATAATACCAGTGACTATATGTATTCAACGTGGTTGACTTATCAGCATGTCCTAATCGATATGAAACATATAAGGTATCCTTATGCAATACATTTATAAGGTAGGAAGCATGACTATGTCTTAAACCTTTCCCCGTAATTTCTGGTACACCCGTAACCCTAGCATGCCTTTTTATTATCCTAGAAATTGTAGACTTACACAAGGGGGCACCAAAACGTGATATTACATAATCTTTATCATCATTCTTTATTTGAACTTCTCGCCATTTTTTAAGTATTGTAATCGTAAAATCATCTAAATCAATTTTACGATTCCCTGCTACTGTCTTTGTTTGTTGTTTAGCATACCATACACCGTTTTTATCTTTCTCAATTGTCGAATGAACATGAATCCATTTACGTTCAAAATCAATATCTTCCCATTTAAGAGCAATACCCTCACTAACTCTTAAGCCAGTCATAAAATATAACCAGATTGTCATGTAATTATGGAGTCCCTCATACTCACTAATATCAAAAGAGTTTATTACCTTCTTAAATTCATCAAATGTCCAAAATTTTGTATCAGGGTGCTTTCCTCTAGGATTATCTAATCCTTTAAAAGGAACTCTATCAATATAACCCAATCTTTCTGCATAGCCCAGACACGCTTTAAATCTAGACCACATATTTTTAGCATAGTTACTAGAATACTTGTCTATAATAGCTAAGCGAAATCTTTCACAGTCAATAGTACTAATATCTGATAATTTTTTACTACCAAATTGCTTAATAAATAACTGATGATGTGGTAAAGCAGTCTGATAAGTTACAAATTGAACTTTTTGTTGATAATATTTTAAATAAATCTCTTCCATAAACTCTCTAAAAGTTAGAAAACTATTATTAATAGTAGAGTTCACAAATTCATGTTTTAAACGAAGTATCTCTTCATAAGCTTCCTTAAAAGAATTAAACGGTAGTCCCTGTTGATTTTTCCTTCCTTTCTTTTGAATTCTTTTCCCAGTTATTGGATCAACTCCTAATTCAATTTGAAAGTAAATTTTTCCTTTTGAATCTTTGTATACACCTTTATATTTCTTTGTCTTTGATATAACCATTTTTCTCACCTTCTATATCTGAAAAAGAAATACCAATTAAATTTTCTACAATATTTTTAGGAGCAATGCCTAACCTTTTATTATCGAAAGGTGAACATCCTAATTGTACCGCATTCTTATCATTTTTTCTAGCTTCTTCAAACTTTTTTACAGCAATTTTTTTTGCTTGTCTAATAATATTTCTCGATGTGTGCTCTGGAAAACCAATCGCAACTAAATCTTTATAGTTTACTGTTTCCATGATTTTACTACTTCCTTTCTTAGATTTTTTCACCTCCATGGTATGACTGATGAAGTCATCATAAGAATTTCACTTGCTGCTCTTTTACGGTGGCAGCCTGAACGGTCAGAAGTATCATTGTATATCATTTGTATCATGGCATATAAAGTATCGCTCTATTTTATTGATGGTTTTAATATCGCTCTTATCATGGCGAGCCATTCAAAACTGCTCCACAAATGAGGAAAGTACCATTTTGGACTATTCAATTGTCAATGTGCTTTCTTACCTAATACTTTTTGGAGTAATGGTCTTCTTTATTATCCACTCGACCTACAAGGTAATCTAAACTTACATTATAAAAATCTGCAAGTTTGATAAGGTCATCTATAGAGATTAACCTGGTACCAGCTTCCATTTTAGAATAAGCTGATCTTGTGCAATTCAAAACGATTTTCGCAATATATTCTTGTGTCAAATCATCATCCTCGCGTAAATCTCTAATCCTTTTCAACATCCAATGTCTCCTAAAACAAGTATAATATAGTTATTTTCTTATTTTTAAATATGTGACAAATTGGAACATGAAACTATTCTATATATACTTTTTAGGAAACTGTTTACTCTAAATGTATCTCATTTTCCTTAATAGATTTCATATTTTGTTTTTCCTTATATTTCTTTATTGTTTTATTAAACATTTCAAATAAATTTATTGCTTCTCTATTTTGTTCCTTCAGTGTTTCAATCTTTCCTTTATATATGTATAAATCCTTCTCTATTGTATCTACTGAACTTTTACCTTGAATACTATTTTCTAAATTGCTAGAACTATTTGCCGTATTATTCAACAATACTTCCTCTAAATTAGTTAAATCATCAATTTTATTTTGGACTTGTTCAATCATATTCTCTAGATATGATATTTGGGCAATGAAATCATTTGTTATATCTTCAAAATCATTCGGACTATTTTCCGCAGATATAAGAAAATCTAATTGTTCTATTTTTTCTTTAATTTTGCTAAGAGGAATTCTTCTATACATATACTGCGGTTCATACTGAAGATTAAATTGCCTAATCAAAGTTTTACCTTTCATAAAGCGATTTTTTTCTGCTGAGTCTTTATGGTATACATAGTAAGAACTAGTTTCTCTGATAAATACTTTAACTTTTTCTTCTTCCATATTGATTTGAATATTTGGTACAAAAATAAGTCCTTCTTGTCGGATACCAAACTGTACCTTAATGTAAATTCCATCGTCTACTACTTCTTCTATTTGATTAAGATTCAACTCTACTTCAAACTCATGAACTGCATCCCTATTTCTCTTGAAATCTTGATAGGATTTCCATACCACCTCTTCTGTCGGCAACTCTTTTTCTTTAATTAGCTTTTCTTCATTGTAAAGTTGAACTAAATTTTTATTATCTAAGACAACAGTTTCATTTTTGTTATTAAAATAGTCTTGAAAATAACTAACACTATACCGATTCGTTTTTCCAAATTCCTGTTCTGAAAGCTTTATCTCATCAAATTCAAATTGAACATGTTTTTCTTTCGGAATTATTTTTAATCCAAAAAATTCTGCTCGTTGAATCAATTCATTCATATTCTTCATTTTCGGAAGTAAAAATTCTAAGATGTTTATGATTTCCCTTTGAACAAACTTTTTCTTAAAATAAGTTTCATTATAAGGTTGTTTTCTACTCAATTTACTATCACGTACGACTTGTTTCATATTTGAATCAGTCATAAAAAAAGTAACATGCTTGTGTCTAAAATCAATTTTCAAATGTAAAGCTTTTGCTTTTTTCTTGAAATCTTCAAAATTTTTCGAGTTCTCGATTAGAAAATATACTCGTTGTTTTATTTCATATTTGTAATTTGTTTTGCGATAAACTTCATACTGACGATGCGAATAACGATTTTCTAGAATTTTTGCCCCTGCAATTTTTGAAAGACGATCAGAAACCATTCGTAGATTATGTTCTGCCTTATAATCCCATAGAAACTTTTTATCAGAATTCTGATCAATTGAATTTAGGATGATGTGATTGTGGATATGATCTTTATCGACATGAGTTGCTACGATAAAACGAAATCTACCTCCTGTCAACTCTTTAACTGTCTCATAACCAATCCGATTGATTTGTTCGGGAGTAAGATGATCATCTGGAGAAAAAGACTGAATAATATGATGAGAATGAATTCTTCGTTGATTTACTTCTTGCCTATCATGACGAAATTCATAAAGACCATCATTACTTAAAAAATTATCATTGTACATCTTCACTAGTTCTTTATAACTAGGAAAATCTAAATAATTTCTCATACCAAAATCTGAAACTAGTGCTAGATTTTTTGTTTTACTTGGATTCAAAATATATTTGATTAGTTTGCTACGATAATTTTTTCCATGAATCGCAAAGTGTTTAGTGATGACCATAAAATTTCCTCAATTTTTCAGATTGAATAAGAAAATCTTTCTCCACTTCTACTATTAACTCTTCTATACCTTTTCTCAATTCATTTAACTCAACTTCCGTTATTAAATTCGAATAATTTATGCTTCTGGCTATTTGATTAATATTATTTCCGATTCGTTTTAATTCAAAAATCAAATCTTGATAACCAGTTGTATCAATGGTGATAAAATTCATGCCAGGGTCAAGTAGGGTTCGTCGAGCATATTCTGAAAAAGATTGACAACCGCTTTGGTCGATACAATGTTTCAACTGAATCAATTCGCTATCAGACAGAAACACTTTCTTGAGATTGGTTCGGTAACGATGTTCCATGTACTCACCTCATGTATTTATCACGGAAGTCTTGGCTGAGGGGAATAGAGTTTCCAACTTCTTTAATCAACTCCTGTACGCAGGTTAAGAGAATAGATACATAATCTTGGGTAACTTGATGTTCGGACTGTGCCAATATTAAAACACCATGAACGTCACGACTGATTTGTTCTAGTTTTTGGGATTGCCAGAGGGCAAACCACTTTTCAGCAGTCATTTCAAACTCTTCCTCCAGCAATTTATTTCGAGCAAAGGGCGAAAAATGTTCAAATCCCTTATTTTTCATTATCACTTCAATCATTTCCAATTCATTTGCGGTTAAATTAACCTCTTTGCGAATGTCTCTGTATTGTTCTGACATACTATTTCCTCACTTTCATCAATGGTTGGACAATCCCCGACCCCGTATTAACCACGGGAAACTTGCAAAGACAAAATCTATCATCTTGTAAGGCTTTGCGAGCTCAGATATTGTGTCCACAATATCCCAAATATCATATCGCCTGCCATTTCAAACCTCACGGTTCAAAAAACAAACGATATGAAAATATGGTGGCTAGCCCCCAAACCCCCAACATAAATCTAAATTAAAAAAAGTATAACAAATACCATTTGAAAAAATTATCACAGAATAAAAGAGCCCTAACGGACTCTTACAAACTTAAATATATTAAAAACAAAAGGTAGTTGTACTTTTTCTTTAGAAAAATAAAAATTTTAAATAGAAAATTTAACTCTTCATATAATTTTTTAATTTAAACTCTTTTATTTTTAGATTCTTGTCTTCATTAAGTAAAAAAGCTTCAATATCCAATATTGAAATCTCCTTATCATTCTCAATAGAAATCAAAATATCATAAGAATCATTAGATAACTGTTCTTTCAACTCAACATTAGATTTTTTGAAATCTAGTGCACCAAGGTTAGCATAAATTTTACCAGCAAGAGAAATATCATTTGTTTCTAACACAATCTTCGCTTGATAAATTACATGATTCCTTACATTACTATGTGTCACTAATTGCACCAGAACAACTATAAAACTACAAAAAGAACCAAATATCCAAAAATCAGCACCAATTGCCATACCAATACCAGCTGTAGCCCATATACCAGCAGCAGTAGTTATTCCACTAATTTTCTTATCTCGAGTAAAAATTATTCCTCCACCTATAAAACTAATACCACTAACAATTTGAGCTGCAACCCGAGAAGTATCATAAGATGGTGTATCTAAAAATGCTTCTTTTGAAAGAATCATCATTAAAGCCGAAGTTAAAGCAACAATTATATGCGTTTTGACTCCTGCTTGCTTGTTACGTGCCTTACGCTCATAACCAATTGCCCACCCACATGCACAAGCGATTAATATTGAAATAACATGCCTTAACTCGACAATACTATTAAATGAATGATTAAAAATTGTAGACATTAATCCCTCCTATCCTAAAATGACATCGGTGTCATAAGTTATATTCTACTACTATTTTAATATTTTATCAAATAAAAAATCGGTATTTTCTACCGATTAAAAGCTTTGTCTTCTAATAATTTTTGAAGATATTTCAACGGATTCTATATTTTCACCGTTAATGATTGCTAAAACACCTTCTATCATTTTTTGGGCTAACATAGCATAATTAGGAGAAATAGTAGACAGTGCTGGAGTATAATATTGCGAAATAGGAATATTATCGAATCCAATTATTGAAATATCATCAGGAATGGTAATCCCCTTCTCATAGCATGCACGAATCAGCCCTTGAACCTTCTCATCCCCAGAAACAAATATCATATCCGGATGATTTTGATTAGATAAATTATTTATAGCATATGAATAAACTGAATCAATTGTAGTTAAACCATAAATAACTTGCAAATCCATTAAATAATTTTTATCAGTCAAAAAAGTACGAATACCTTTTTCACGATCCTTATTAACAAGAGATTCCCCTCCCATAAGTAACAACATACTTTTAATATTCTCTTTTGTTACTAATTCCATCATATCATAAGTGGCTTGAAAATTGTTATTAGATACATAAACAACATCAGGTGTTCGAGATTCTCCAAAAACTATAAAAGGCATATTATTTTTCTGTAAATAATTAATCCGAATATCGTCTTTACTTTCATAAAATACTATTACTCCATCTATTAAGCTTCCTGTACTTGAAATTATTGAATTCCTAATCGTATCTTCTTCACCAAAGTATTCAACAATAGCGTTTACACCAAACTCTTTACAAGTTTGTAGAACTCTATCTAGTAAAGTTTGAAACCAAATCAAGGGAAAAGAATCAATCTTTTTAACGGAAATCAAAATGTTTGTAGTTTCTTTCTTAGTCAAATTTTTTGCATATGCATTTGGAACATACGACAACTCATCAATGACTTTTTGAATAGCTCGATAAGTTTCTTCTTTTACCTTTTCACCACCGTTAATAACACGTGAAACAGTTTTTGGAGAAAAACCTGATAAATGCGCAATATCATAAATAGTTACCTTTTTATCGTTTAAATTTTTCACTTTAGTCCTCCATTTATGATTTATCTAATTTTATTATACAATATTTACTTTTTTTAACAAGAGAATTTAGTAAAATATTTTAATGTATCTTAACAAAAACTTTAATTTCAAAATTTTCTATTTTATACTCTATTCTTCCGATTCAAAAAAATAACATTGACAATTAAAATTTTTATTCTTTACAATTTTTTCTACTTCACAACTGATAAACTTGTATGAAAATAACTTACCACGAAAATATAAAAAATCATTTTCGGTAAAATCCATTGAAACTATAAAAGTATCTAATAACATTTGGACATAGCAGTCTAAGATCGGAATAATCTTTTCCTTAACAATAACTTTTGCTAATATATCATCAGCTGGTAAAGAAGACGAAAATACAATTTCACAAATATCATAAAAAGAATGAAATCTATATACTTGCACTAAAGAATTATATTCAAAATACGTTATTCTTCCACAGTCAAAATTAATATTATATACCTTCATTTATGTTTATCCTTATACTTTGCAAATAATTTCGAGTCAATTATCACCTAAAAAACAAAGGGACAAGAATAACTGCCCCTTTGTTTATTCTATATCAACTAACTTCTTCCACATAAATAACACCAACAATATTTGCTATTTCTTCCATTAGTTTAAGATGTTCAAACTTACCTGAAAGTTCTAGAGTCATAAATGATGCTATTCTTTTGTCTGGAACATCAAAATATTCAATTCTTTCAGAATTAACATCTCCAAAAGCAGTTCTTGAATCATTCAATCGAATTCCATTTTCTGCACAATAAACTAATACTCGATTATATGCCTCAGTAGATTTAACTACAATATATAATTCAATAACTTTTGAACGACTTTGAAGATATTTTTTTAAAGGCTGAAACATAGAAATCACACTCCACACAGAAATAGCTACTAACAGAGCACCTTCATAAAAACCTACTCCAATAGCTAAACCTATTCCTGCAGAAGCCCAGATTCCTGCTGCAGTTGTCAGACCCGTAACCTTCTTTTTATCTGTGATAAGAATTGTTCCAGCTCCAAGAAAACCAACACCAGAAATAACTTGAGCACCTAAACGTGTCGGATCTCCTGTTCCAAACTTATAAGATACAAATTCATTAGTCATCATAATCAAACAAGCAGCCATACAAACGATACTATGTGTACGAATACCTGCTGGTTGAGATTTACTTCCTCTTTCTAAGCCAATAATACTTCCAATGACCAAAGACAACACGACTCTAATAATAATTTCAATGTATGATAGTCCCATGCTGGATGATTGCATTACTATTTCCTTTTCTTACCACGCGGTCTCTGTGTGAAGTACAATACAGTTCCTGAAATAATCATTAGAACAATTGTATAAACAAATACAAGAGCTTGTGCATTAGATGTTGCTGTTTCATCACCTGCAGAACGAATCGTAATACCTAATGGTTGAGCCAATGGATGATAAAGGAATACAGATAAATCGAAATCGGTCAATAAAGAGTTAAAGTTGAGTGCGATAACAGAAAGAACTACCGGCAAGATGAAAGGAATAATAACCTTCATCATTGTGTAAAATGGTGAAGCCCCCATACTTCTAGCAGCATCCTCCATCTCATCATCAACACTAAATAAGATTGCACGTACCATTCTATAAGAGAATGGAATTTTTACAACAATATAAGCGATTAGCAAAATTACTAAACTACCAACTAGAATCTGGTTAAAGACTAAAAGTTGAGGTTGGTTGAAAGTGAACAATAAACTAACTGCTAGAAGTGTACTTGGTAATAGCCAAGGAAGAAGAGCTCCGTATTCGAACAAGAAATCAAATCGAGTTTTATGTTTACGAACTACTCGTGCAAACACAACAGCAAGAACTGTTGCAGTAGTTGCTGCAATGATAGAATATATAAAGCTGACTAGGAATGGAGAAAACGCAGCACTATTACTAAAGAACAATCTGTAATTATCAAGAGTAAAGTTTGACAATGATAAGTTTCCTGACTGTATTGCAACTGGGTCAGTAAATGAATACAATACAATGAAAATCAATGGTAACATGAAAACAGTGAACAAAGCATAAGCAACAATATGTGCAATGATATTCCATGGTTTAGATGTGATTTTTTGTTTTTTCAAAGGTGCTTTCGTTTTAGAAATAGAAATATAATTTCCGCCTTTTTCGATCTTGTTCATAATAGTAAGCAAAATCGTAGTGGCAACACCCAAAATAATTGCTAGAAAGGCGGCTAAGTCACGAGAATTTCCCATTCCAGCAAATGTTATGATCATTGGGTTAATAGTTTGGAATTCTTTCCCACCAACAATCATAGGTGCTGCTACTGCTGATAACCCACTTAGAAAAACCATAATTGTCAGAGCGAATAAAGTAGGAATAAGAGTTGGCAATACTACTTTTCTAAACACTGTAAATGGTTTTGCACCCATATTACGTGCAGCTTCAATAGTATGATAGTCTACACTACGAATTGTATTAGTTAGGAATAAGGTGTGATTAGCAGTACCAGAAAATGTCATAATAAATAGAACTGCACCATAACCAATAAACCAGTTAGGATCTAAAGATGGAATAATACCTTGTAAAAATTTGGTAATCATTCCATATGGTCCATAAACGAATTTATAACCAGTAGCCAAAACTACTCCACCGTAGATTAGTGACGTCATGTATCCTAGTTTTAATATTTTAGCTCCTTTAATATCAAAATATTCTGTAAACAATACACAAAGTACACCAACAACATTAACAGTTATAATTAGTGAGAATGCTAACTTAAAACTGTTCATAATACTCTGAATCGCACGTTGAGATTTAAGAGCTCGTTGTACGACATCAAGTGAAAACTCCCCACCTTTCACAAATACATTAACTACTAAATCAAAGTTTGGATAAATGATGAAAGTTACCAAGAACCAGATTAAGCCTAAACGAATGAGCCAATCTTTCCAATTTAATTTATGACGCATACTGCACCTCCTTAAAATTGCAGAACGTCTGATGGTGTGATAAATAATTCCACACTTTCTCCGACAGATCTAATAGCTGACTGACTATCGATACTTGTTACATTAAGAATTTGATTTTCAGATACCTGAACAGTATAGTGAATTGTAACTCCTGAAAATTCCACATCAATAATTGAACCTTTTAAGACAAAATCCTGATCCGTTTCACGTTTGAAGCGAACTTTTTCTAAACGAATGTAACCTTTTTTATCTTCCAAAAGAACATGAGCATTATTTAGAAGAATTCCGTGAACAGTTTCATCTGTAAGTACGTTAATGTCTCCAATGAAATCACATACAAATTCTGTTTGAGAATTATGATAAATTTCTACTGGTGTTCCCACTTGTTCAATAAAACCATTATTAAAAACAGCAATCCTATCAGATAGCGTTAACGCTTCCTCTTGGTCATGTGTAACATATAGAGTCGTAATTCCCAATTCTTTTTGAAGACGTTTCAACTCTTTTCTCAAATCCACACGTAATTTTGCATCTAGGTTTGACAAGGGTTCATCCAAACATAGGATTTTAGGTTCCAGAACAAGAGCACGAGCTAAAGCTACACGCTGCTGTTGTCCTCCAGATAATTCTGAAACGTTACGTTGCAATTGTTGATCTGAAATCTTAATTTTAGCAGCCACTGCAGAAACCTTGGCTTTAATAACATCTGGAGCAACTTTTTTAACCTTTAGACCGAATGCAATATTATCAAAAACTGTCATTGTTGGAAATAGTGCGTAAGATTGGAATACGATCCCGATTCCACGTTTTTCTGGCTCCATATGAGTAACATCTTTCCCATTAACCTCAATGCTTCCAGATGAAGGGTCTAAAAAACCTACCAAAGCTCTCAAAGTTGTTGATTTACCGCATCCAGATGGTCCAAGGAAGGTAAAGAATTCTCCTTCCTTAATATCTAAATTTAGATTATCAATCGCGATAAAATCACCGTATTTAATTTGAATGTTATCAAATTTAATCATATTACTAACTTCCTTTACTTATAAATGAAAAGTCTCTCTTAATTTCTCATGTAGGTTTAGAAACTTTAGAGAGACCTGGAATTTTAAAATTTACACTTATGTCCTATTTTACATATTCTAGTTCAGCTTTTTCAACCCATTCATCCAAATGTTTTCCAACAGCTTCCCAATCAATATTTTGCGGTTTCACTTGATCAACAAATTTCTTAGTAGCTTCTGGTAACTCTTTCACTGCCTCAGTATTTGCAGGAATAGAACCAAAGTTTTTGCTGTACTCTACTTGAATTTCTGTTTGACCAAACCAATCAATAAATTCTTTAGCTAAAGCTTGTTTCTTACTAGTATTCAAAATCATTGTTTGTTCAGTTACAAACGGAACACCAATTTCAGGAGACATTACTTTAAATACAACATTTTGTTCTTTTTGTCCAACTAATGCACCAGAACCCCACATCATACCGTACTGGATTGGGTCATCCTTATCTAACATTTTAACAATTGAACTTTCACCCTTTTGAAGAGTGTACGCATTTTCCAAATATTCTTTAGCTGCTTGCCAACCTTTTTCAGAAACGCCTAATTCTCCTTTATCATCGAGATAGCGAACAAGGATACTTGCCAAGATCGCACGCCCTGTTCCCCCTGAAAGTCCAGAAATTGAATATTTACCTTTATATTTGCTGCCTAACTCAGTCCAATCTTTAGGCATTTCAGTAACATCAGGAGCACCAATCAAGACCAATGGCTGAACAATTACAGGATTGTAGTAGTTATCTTTATCTGATAGAGATTGGTCAATTTTATCTAACCATTTAGGTTTGTACTGTACCAATAATTTTTGATCTCTAATTTTATTTGAATCAACAGCTCCAATACCAAATACCATATCAGCTACTGCATTATTTTTTTCAGCAATAACACGATCGGCCAACTGAGCACCTGGAATGTCAACCATTTTAATATTGAAACCAGCTTCTTTAGCCTTAGCAGTTAACCAATCCCCACGTCCGTTTGAAACAGAGTTAGAATAAATTACTAATTCTTGGCTCTTGTCAGCTTTTTCTTCTGATTGAGGTGCATCGCTCGAAGAATTTGATGAATTAGTTGAACCACTTGAACATGCTGCCAATGTTGTAACCGCAACCCCTGCAGCTAAAAACGATAATAATTTAGATTTTTTCATATGAAATCTCCTTTTTATTTTTAATTATAATTTTATTTTAAAATTTTTCGCAATATGGAACAAAACGTCTCATATCTTCAAATACTGTGTAATCGATACGATGTACTGTAATGACAGGAATCTTTTCAAGCAGAACTTCGGTTAATTCCTTTTTCACTTTAGTAAACTCTTCATTTTCTTCTTCAGTTAATGGAACTCGAAGATATCCAATTGAGATATGGAATTGATAGCGATCATGATTAGGGAATCGAACACCTGCTTTTTCAGAAACATATGTTCTAATTTCTTCTAATCGTTTAGCTGATTTCTCATCGGCTGGTTCTACTAAAATGTTTTGATTTCCCATTTCAGTCACACGCATATGAATATCTTCGTTTAGCAATGGGAAAATTTCTAGTTGTTTTGCAAAGTAATCATGAATTTCTTGTAATGGCGTATCCAATGGTAGATGGCTACTCCAAAATTCTGGCTCACGATTTTCATGGCAAAGCAATTCAATTACAGTCATATGAATAGAATCTCTTGGAGTTAATGTGAATTTATCTATAAATGGTAACTCTCTATAGCGTGATTGAATGATATCAACAACTTCCATCAAATCTGAATTAGTATAAAGATTTGCTACAACTGTATTCCCCGGGAAATGATTAAATTCCCCGTTCTCTTTGAACTTAATTTTTGTTAAGTTTTTCATAAAAAGACCTTCTTTTTTATTTTTTGACATCGGTGTCATTCATATTTATATTATACAATGTAATCGTTTACTTTGTCAAGCGCTTTCATTATTTTTTTTTTTTATTTTTTTATTATATACATATTACAAGACTACTCGAACTTTATTATTTATTGTATCCATTAGGATTTTTTGATTGCCAATTCCATGTATCTCTACACATGTCTTCGACCGTTTTTGTAGTCTTCCAATTTAATTCCTCATACGCCTTATCCGCATTTGCATAACAAGTCGCAACGTCTCCTGATCGTCTTGGAACAATTTTATAAGGAATTGGAACCTTATTGACACTTTCAAATGTATTTACAAGTTGTAATACACTTGTGCCTTCTCCTGAACCAAGGTTATAAATATAAACATCTGTTTTTTCAGATACTTTCTCTAAAGCTTTTATATGCCCTATCGCTAAATCCACTACATGGATATAATCGCGAACACCAGTACCATCTACCGTATCATAATCATCTCCAAAAACACTTAGCTCTGGTCTCTTACCTACCGCTACTTGTGCAATAAAAGGCATTAAGTTGTTAGGAATTCCTGATGGATCTTCTCCAATCAACCCCGACTCATGAGCACCAATCGGATTGAAATAACGAAGCAACGCAATACTCCACTCTGAATCTGCTACATGAACATCTTTTAAAATTTGTTCAAGCATCACTTTTGTGTACCCATACGGATTCGTTGCACTTGTCGGCATCGTCTCAATAAGGGGAGACTGATTGTGAACGCCGTATACAGTCGCACTCGATGAAAACACAATCTTTTTAACATTAAACTCTGACATCACTTCAACAAGAGCTAATGTGCTCATAATATTATTTTCGTAGTACATTACAGGCTTTTGCACGGATTCGCCGACAGCTTTGTATCCTGCAAAATGAATTGCAGCCTCAATAGATTCTTGTTCAAAAACTTTTCTCAATCCTTGTTTATCACAAACATCTAATTCGTAAAACGCAGGACGTTGCCCTGTAATTGCTTCAATACGATCTAATACTAAAATGCTTGAGTTTGAAAGGTTGTCGACAATAACGACTTCCTTACCTAAATTTAGTAATTCTACTGCGGTATGGCTACCAATATAACCAGCTCCGCCTGTTACCAATATTGCCATTTTTACTTCCTCCTAATTAATTCCAACCGATTTAACAAATCTCATAAATGCTTCATGTCCGGTTTGAGTATTCTTATAAACACCTGCATCTTCGAGAACTCTCGCAAATACTTGCCCTACTTCATGTTGAACTACGCTATGAACCTCCTCCTCTTTAAGTCCAGGATATTTTTCTTTCAATTGAACGGCCCATTCTAAATGATAATCAGCAATTGCGTTATCTTTTCCTAAAAGATATTTCTCAACTTCTTCTAACTCTGTTTTCAAACGAGGTGGTAAAATTGCAAGTCCCATCACTTCGATTAACCCAATATTTTCCTTTTTAATATGTTGTACATCTTGATGAGGGTGGTAAACACCATCTGGGTATTGTTTAGTAGTATGGTTATCTCTCAGAACAATATCCAGTTCATATCTTCCATCCACTTTACGAGCAATAGGAGTCACCGTATGGTGTGGAATATCTTCAGTCTTAGCAATGATGTCTACTTCTAAATCTGAATATTCTCTCCAGATATTTAGTATTTTAGTAGCTAATTCTACCAAACGATTTTTATTTTCACCTTGTAGCCTAATCACTGACATCGGCCATTTTACAATACCTGCTTTAACATCCTCAAAGTCTTTAAAAAGAAATTCTCTCTCAAATTTTGCTTTTTCCATTGGGAAAATATGTTTTCCTCCCTGGTAGTGATTATGACTAAGAATAGAACCTCCTGAGATAGGAAGATCAGAATTTGAACCAGCAAAATACCCTGGTAAAATATCAACAATCTCCAATAATTGTTCAAATGTTTTGGACGTAATAGCCATTGGTACATGTTGACTATTCAAGAATATCGCATGCTCATTAAAATATGAGTATGGGGAATACTGGAAACCCCATACTTCGTCTCCCAGTTCCAACCGAATAATTCTATGATTTGCACGTGCTGGATAATTTATTCTCCCCTGATAACCTTCATTTTCCATACAAAGTAAACATTTTGGATAATTAGATGACTTTACCAATTTCTCTGCCGCGATTGTTTTCGGATCTTTTTCCGGTTTTGATAAATTGATTGTAATTTCAAGTGAACCATAATTAGTTTCAGTATGAAAAGCTATATTTTTAGCGATAGCTGACAATTTAATATAGTCGCTATCTTTACTTAACTGATAGAACTCTTCAACTGCTTCCTGTGGCGAAACATCATATGAACTCCAAAAAATATCATTAAGGCGACTTGGTAATGGAACGATAAAATTCATCAGCTCTGCACCTAAACATTCCTTTGCCTCAGCTAAATCAGCAATTTTACCATTCTTTAAAGCTATTTCTACTAAATTGTCTTTTAATTTTTTAAGATCACTCTCATTTGAAATCTTATCAGTTCCTTCTTCACCGATTAAAGCCAATATTCTATTTTTTATATATATTTGGTCCATCGATTTATAAATTCCATATTCAATAATTTTATTAGCAAAATTATCTACTATTGTCTGCATATATACTCCTCTTTAACTATAATACTCCAATTTCCTGATAATCTAACCATTTATAAATAGATTGTGTTGTATGGGATATCTTATCAAGAATATTAATAACTTCTAAAAATACAATAGCTTCATCAACATTTGAGAATTCAATAAGAAAGTTCTCTACTACTTTGTCTCCTAGTTTTTGACATAGACCAGATATCAACTTACATTTTTTATTATAGTCATATACGTCAGGTTCATAGTTTCTATTCTTATACCATGTTAGAGTTTTCTTTAAGTGATCCCCTATAATAAAATGAATTTTTAGCATTTCATAAAATAATGGTCCCCATTCATGCATTGTATGAATATTTTTTAAATTCTTAACTATTTCAATGATTCGATCACCAATACGTTCAATATCTGTTGATAATTTTACTATAGTTATAATTCTTCTCAAATCAACAGAAACAGGATGTTGTAAACAGATGAGTTCAATACCTTTCATATCTATTGTAACAACTGCTTCATTAATAACTAAATCATTATCTATAATACTTTGTTTTTGAACTTCGGTTAAGTCATCAAATATAATTTCATATTTTTTTATTATAGAAATCCATATATCTTCTAGATTATTAGACAACTCAATAATTTCATTGTCAAAATGCTTTCTCAACATTATCTAACCTCAATAATCAATTGCACTATAAAGAACTCGTATAGATAACTGTCTTTATAGTTCATCATATGATGAAATTATTTTAAACATCAATTATCAAAATACTTGCATCATCTTTTTTACCATAAATAGGATCAATATTTGTAGATTCTTTTCTCATTTCAATTAACTCTCCAAAATTGTAGCCTGAATTTTGAGTATAAAAATCGTAAAAACCATCAGTCATTAAAACAATATGATTACTAGTTACTTCCAAACTACCATTGATAACATGATTTATACTACTTTTGTCTAGTGAACCTATCCAATATCCATCTGGTTTATTAGCTAGCTTCCTAATATTTTGTAATATAGTCTTTTTATCAGCTTCATCATTAGATTTGATTGCAAATTTTCCTTGCTCAAAAAGACAATCTACTCTATGATCTGTAATCACTTGATTGTTGACTATCATAACACAATCGCCAATCATTATGTATTCTAATTTTAAACCAGATAATTTCGCAAAAATAAAGGCAAAAGTTGGTAACTGGTAATAATCATCAAACTCACACTTATCTATCTCTATTATTTTTCTAACGTCATCTAAAGCAAGCTCGAAAATTTTCTTCAATGATAAAGAATCATTACAATACTGCTTGAGACACTCAGAAATAAGATGAGATACTTCCGAAACTGAATAACCTATAGAGTCTTTTGAATTAAATAAATCTGTTGCTCCATCTATAATCCAGAAATATTGATTTTTGTAATCTACGCTATCTTCGTTCTCTTTAGCACTACCTTGTATTGAGCAAATTCTATCTATCTTCATAACGACGTTTTAAACTCCATTGTCCAAATAGAAGGCAAATTCCAATAATAGTTAAAAGCAACTCAACCATTTTATTTAATCCAGTTTTTGGTAATGCATGTTGATTATTTTTTGTCTTAACTACTTCACTAACATTAGTTACGTCATATTGTTTTTGTGAAATTTCTCCTGTTACTACATTACCTGAATTATGATTTGATTTTTCAATTTTATCATCTACACTATTTACTGAGTAATTATTAGCTAAATTATTTTTGTTTTCAGCTACAGGTTTTATTTCCTCTACATGCTTATCTGAGTGGTTGTCTGAGTGATTACCTGAATTTTGCGAAAAGATTTTATAACTTTCATTCTCAGTTATAATATTAAAATCACCGACACTATTATTTGTGTCTGAGCTGGTCCCATTAAAATCAGTTTTAAGTAAAGAAACATGATTTCCTGTTAAATTGGAAAGTTGATTATTTAGGACAGTGATAGTTCCAGCGGATTCTTCAATTACGATTCCGTCTTTACCTCCCGAGATGATATTATCAGATACTACCAAATTGTTGCTGACTCTTAATAATTCAATATTTGGCTGTTCAGTATTTTGCGAATTATTATGAATGATATTCTTTGTTACAGTAATATCAGTTACTTTTCCAAGATAATCTGCACTATCTTTTGCAACACGTATTGCTTTTGTTTTAGCATCAGCAATATTAAATACATTTTCAGTAATAGTCACATGTTTATTCAGATCTAATACGTCTTTAACATTTTTATAACTATAAGCATTAACTAAAGCAGCACCATTTTCACGATAGTGTTCACTTTCCTCTTTAGTTTTCTTATCAAACCTATTTCCTTTTATTAAAATATCAGTAAATCCTGTAAAGCGAACGCCCGCATACATCATATTATCAAAATGATTATTTAGAATTTTAATATTTGAAGGATTTTCAGTTGTTGCAGTTTGATAATGTGTCCCAATTGCAGTTACTAATTCACCTGATTTTTCACTTTTACCAAAATATGAATTTTGAATAGTAACATTTTCAGATTTTTTCCCATCATCATTCAAAGCATAAGGAAAACCTTTTCTAGTTAATGGTTCAATCTGAATACTCTCCTTACTTATAATTTGCCCATCTTTCATAGTTTTAGGTAAAGCTTGACCAAGAAAACGAGAATTATCGACTAATACATTTTTCGAACCTGCAATTTGAATAGCATGCCCTTGATAACTATCCTTGAATGTTACATTTTTTATAGTTACGTTATTTGAATTCCCAATAGCAAATGCACCTGAAGAATTTATAAGTGGTAGATTTTTTGCTTTAGTTCCTTCTTCATTCAAAGCACCGTTCATATCAATAGTACCACCAGAATAACTAATATCTTCTGTTGGGGCCCATTCTACTTGCGCACCATCATCCGTAAATAAACCTGTCATGAATACAATAGAAGGATGATTTTTGATATTGATACCATTTAATATGGTAGCTTTTTCATGTACTTCTAGGTGTGTATGACTTCTCAAAAAGACAATCTCTTTAACTAAATAAGTCCCCTCAGGAAAATATACTTTCCCTCCACCTAATCCTTTAGCAGCTGCATCTATTGTATCCTGAATTGCTTGTCGGTCATCATTAACCCCATCGCCTACTGCACCATAATCTTTTACATTTAAAGCAGTTTTTTCAAAATCTTTTTTTATAGTGCTATCATTTACAATATCTTCTTTATTGTTCTTACTTTCATTATTAGATTTTTCTATAGATTCAACTGTTTTATTATCTTGTGAATCAGAATGAATAGTATCTTTAGAGTTATCACGATTAACACTTGACAAACTATCTAAATTATTAGTAGATGAATTAGTATCGATACTTCCAATAGAATCATTATTAGAAATATTTTGAGAGTAACCTAAATCATTAGTAGTTACATTAGAAATCTCTTTTGTATCAATCTGTGGTGTAGTAGTGCCAACTTCATCAGCTAAAATACTTTGGCTTCCCAAAATTGAAATAGCCAATAAAACTGAGCATGTTCCAACTTTCAATTTACGAATGCTAAATACTTCATTATGAAAAATGTGTTTCATAAAGACCTCCAATATTTTTATTTATTTACAATTTATTATTACTTATCTTAAAATTGATAAAATGACACCGCTGTCATTATCTTTATAATATATTTTAAAATTTGAATTGTCAAGAAATAACACAACAAAAGACAATATTTTTGAAAACGCAATCATCTAATGAATTATATATCCAAACTATACACCATTAATATTCCAAACATTTCTAGTTTGAGATAATAGTTTCATTGTTTCAAAGATAAAATCTTCTAAAATATCACTAAATTCTATTTAATAAAAGTCGTAATCTTTTAATTATAATTTAAAATCATGATCACCCATCAAACAGGTGGTCTGTACCAGAGCTATAAGTTCAGATTACCAGCTAGCGTCTTAAGACGCTGGCTTTCACTATGTGACTATTAGTCCGTCTCACACCTAGCGGAGCGAGACGGACTAATAGTCACATAAAAAGAACGATTGGTAAAAAGTCTTTAAAATCAAAAAACGCATATTATCAGGTATCTAAAACCTTAATAATATGCATTCTTGTGGAAAGATTTACTTCATTTTCTCTTTAAATTGAGTTTTACCCAGCCTCCAGTATTGTTATAGAATTACTTGGAGTCCTAATTTTTCCTTTATAATCATGTCAAACGAAATAGTTAATTCATCACCTCCTATTATTCTTTGGATGTTGTCAATATTAGTATGATATAGTTTTTAATTATAGTATTAAAACAGTCGTGATATTTTTTAATTTATTTATTCAACTACTATATTTCTTGTTTCACAATTAAAATTATTTTATTAATCTTTAATTTTATCTATTGATTTTTGTTTTCAATTGTTCAATAATTTTCATAAACTAAAGCAATGTCTCTGATATTCATACTGCCTAATCCCACTACTATCTTTATTCATCTTGATAGAAAAAACAAAGTAATGGTCCCGACAGTCTAAAGATTTACTTTTGTTTAGTTTAAAATAATGTTTTTGAGACATAGCCATTGTACGTAAAATATCATCGGTAATAAATGTTAATGGTATGTCTAAAGCAGAATACTTATAAAAATCTGACTCAAACCTTAAATAAGAATCAGAAAAATAGTCCAGCTGCAATTTATCGTCATATAATTCTTTACGATTCATGTAACCCCTCACCTTCTATCTGGATATCAAGTATATCTAACCATTCTAATCGAAGAAATCCAATGTCTGATTTTATAGATATAAACTCTTTCCCAATTTCTTTAACAATACCCGATACTACTTTTCTTCTATTTGAGTGCTTCAAAATAAACGTTGCAGGGAATGTATTCGTATAAAGTTGACGAACAAGTAAAACTTTCTCTTCCATTGATAAAGTAATTGAGACATCTTCTTTATTTTTTTCTTCCCAAAGAGAACTTGAATGTTCTGACAAAAAGAATCCCATCCACTTAGCCATCCCACGATCTTGATACTCTCTTGCAGATAAAAACGGCAAATAAGAACGATTCATCATTTTAACCCATCTAATCCTCCAGCTGAATGACCACCAATGAGTTTACTTCTTGCAATTGTTCTAGAAGCCTGATCCAGGGCATTTCCTTTCAATAGTGAAGTAAAACCAAATTCTGTTCGAATAGCATCAATTGCGGACTGGAGCTTTTCTTCTTTTTCTATTTTCTCAATATCATCAAACAATGAAATAAACCCAAAGGATTCATCTACTAAACCAGAATAATTAACCGCAACATTCCTAATAGCTCCTGAAGTATATTTAGTGTGAAATAACTTTAAAACGTAATTTGTCAGTAATGCTGTTTGATTGGTCGGTTCAATCTTCATTTGAGTATGAATAGATCGTTTCTGTTCCACTTTAGAATATCCTAAGTGTATAGAAACCACAGTCGCTTTTTTACCAGCTCTTCTCAATCTAACTGCAACTTGTTCTGCCATTTCACGAAGTATAATTTCAATATCTCTTAGTTTGACATAATCTCTAGGTAAAACTTGAGAGTTCCCTATCCCTTTTGACTTCGGCTTATAAGGTTTATGAACATTGCTTTCATCAATACCATTAGCGTGAAACCACAACTCTAGTCCCATAATCCCAAGCTCTTTTTTAATCAAGTCAGGATTAGCCTGTGCCAATTCTTTAATCGAAAAGATACTTAGATTATGTAATCTCTTCTCCATTCTATTTCCAATTCCCCAGAAATCTGTCATTTTAGGAATAGCCCATACTTTCTTTTCTATATCCTCATAGGACCAATTAGCTCTCATTGTCGGAGTCTTTTTAGCTTCATTATCAAGTGCCAACTTAGCTAATAAGGGATTGGCGTTAGACATACCTACCGTTGAATAGATTCCTGTTTTTCTCCAAATCTTTTTTTGAATAGCAGCCGAGATAATATCTAATTTATCTTTCCGACTAATACTTTTATCTGGCACAAAATAATTTAATGAACTTGTTAAATCAATAAATCCTTCATCAATTGAATAAGGATAAATATCGTCTGGTGCCGCAAAATCTTGAAAGATTTTTTGAATTTCCATATTGACTGCTATATAAGTATCCATTCTCGGAGGAACAATCACAGTTGATTTTGCCCATTCCTCAATAAAACGTACATAATCTATCGTTGTCGGTAAACCTTGCTTCTTAGCGTTATAGTAAGAGAACTTCCTAGTTTTTACATCAAATGGTAAATCATAGGAACGTCCAACGTTTGATTTTCCAAAGACCTTTTTAAAAATAGGAGAGGAAGCAAGGATTAACTCGGCAGAATTATCTGCACGACTCATAACACAAAGCGAAGTCTTAAGTGGATGTAAGCCTCTATCGACACATTCTACACTTGCGTAAAAGGATTTCATATCAATAAAAGCAATGTCACTTTTAGGTTCGAGACTATAATCAAACCAGCTCATACTTAGTCCTCTAAAGGCATAAAGTTCCCAACGATTTTCCCTATAATGCGAGGATTCTCATCATAAGGCGCAAACTTATCTGAATAGTTCCGATTGAGTGAAACTAAACGAAGCCCATTTTCTTCACGATACACTTTCTTAATATAGGTTTGACCATCCCAATCTATCGCATAAATAGCTCCGTCATAATCAAATCCAGTTTGCTTAATAAGGGCTACAGAACCATTTTCATATGTCGGTTCCATTGAATCCCCAAACACCCACGATGCAAAATCATAATCAAATTGATGATTGAAGTAAACTGTATCGTAATTACCATCATCAAAATAAGCTGTTCCTGTACCAGCTGATAATTTTTCGTAAACTTTATAAGCAAAGCGCTCAGGTAAATCTACAACCTTCTCATTCTGTTTGTTCAACAGTTCTGTAGCATAATGAAGTGTTGCTTCTTGATTCCTTTCCGTTAGTTTGAGATAGGTTTCAACTATTTCATACTCTGATTCAAAATATCGAAGATCTACATTCAAAATCTCACTCAATTTGCTTAAATTGTTTTGATTAGGCTTTGTTTTACCTGATTCCCAATTAAAGTATGAGGCTCTACTAATTCCCAAACTGGATGCAAGTTGAGATTGAGATAATCCTTGACTTTCTCTTTTTCTTTTTAATTTAGTAGGTGAAAACATTTTTGATCCTTTTGTAAGTTTATTAACTAACAAAAGGATACCATAGCTTGTTGAAAAAATCAAGAGTTTAATAACCCCCAAGATTTAAAATAATCATAAACTGCGCTAAATTCGTACTTATATTGTTAGGAAATCATCACAGAAGAATGCTAAAACTTTTGAAAAAATATGAAGAAGAAAATAGAAAATAGAGAATATAAAAAAGGATCGTTATTTTTAAATTAACGATCCAATAGACTTTATTTTAAAAATCTAACTCTACAAACCATTTCAATTAGTTAAATCTTTCAATCTTTCTTCTCCAGATTTAAGCATCTCTTTCTCCACTTGATTCCATTCTCCAAATAGCAAATCATGAAGAACGGTTGCTGCTGAAGTTGTATTTTCTTTTGAATCATATACACAACTTCTATCTCGTTGGTAAATTTGAATTCTTTCAAAGATAGCTAGTTCTTCCAATTGCCGTGTATTATCAACTAGATGATTTACAATGAAATCATGATGTTCTTTTGGAGTTGCACGTGCTTGATTTGGATTGATAGCGTATAGTTCTTCGTATCGGATAAGGGTGCTCAGATAGGACAGCTTAGGCTTTGTCGCAATCAAGGCTAATTGTACTTCATATCCCTTATTTTTCAAGAGTTGTGCTGTTTTCTTTGGAACATCAATCGTTCGTAAAGTTCCCTCTATCAAAAGATTGTATCCCAAATGACTCAATTCTGTTACTAAAGACTCTACCATTTTCCCTGCAAAATCTTTGGTGTATTCTACACTATCTTTGCCATATTCTTGCTGCAGTTCTAAATAGTGTGGATGCTGAGAACGAAAACTATCGCCATCTATGATAACAATATTTCCTTGAAATTCTTTCTGTTTAATACGATGAATTGTAGTCTTACCAGCACCACTTTGCCCTCCAAGCAAAATCGCTATAGGTTGTTTACTGGACTTTTTTCCTCTTGTCAGTGAGCGAAGGTTCCGCTCTAAAGCATGTTTGAATTCACTATCAGTATAATCTTGAATTTCCATTAGGCTACCATCCGTTTTTCAGATATCTCTAACATACGTTCAATTCCATCCAAATAACCGCTATATCTCTCTATTTCATCAAAAGTTTCTACTAAATAGATATTCGTATGAATCAAGTCAGATAGATCATCACTCATTAAAATCCAAGGATTAGATTCATCATCAATGCTAATTCCTTGACTATCTTGATAACGATAGAGTCGAGATAATAGATTAGCACCTCTTTCTTTCACAATTTCAATTTTTAAAGTCAATTCATAATCTTCAACAGGATTGAGCATTTTATCTTCTCCTACAATATCGACATAAGATACATTAAACTTCTGACAAATGATGTCTATTAATTCGGTAGAGACCGAACTCGTTCCATTTTCATAACGACTTAGACTATTTCGTGAAATACCTACAATCCGTGCAAATTCGTGTTGTGTTAAGTCATGTGTTTTACGTAAGGATTTTATGTTCTTTCCAATCATGGCAAACTCCTTTATTTTTATAATTCAATTATAGCATAAAAAAGCATAATGCACCAATTTTGGTGCGTTATTGACTATTTTTCCTAAACCTCTCTAAATTCTTCTCTAATTGTTCCTTATGAAGTTGATTCTTAGCTTCCTTTAATGTGTCGTCCAAAGTTTCTTCTCTATAAGTTGCTTCTGTTTTTAGTTGTTCTGATTCTTGTTCTGGAGTGAAAATGATATCTAGCAGTCGATCTATTTTTTCAAGATCTTGGACAGACATATCAGATAGTCTATGAATTAGCTTCTTAAATACATCACTATTGTCTTGGTTTTTCTTAAAAAATGTTGTAAACATCTATAACCTCTCAAAAAAAGCAGCCTATCAGGACTGCTTAGTGTAATTCGGAAATCGCATCGTAAATGGACTGCAATTTCTTATTATCTTTATTCTTTGTGTCAATTAACGTATGTAGCTCTTCAATTTTCTTTTGACTACTTTGAATATCGCTATTGTTATCCGCAATCAGTCTTTTAAGATGTTGCTGATAACTTGTAGTGATATCTGTCTCTTTTCCTGTTCTAACCTCTGTAACTTTGGGTTTAGAACTAGAATTTGACTCCGTCACAGGTGCTTGTTTTCGCTTTTGAAAAGCTGCTTCATAATTTACATCATTACCTCCTTGATGATTTCCAAATAAGGCGGCAATTTTATCTGGATCTTCTTGATTTTCTGATTTACTTTCTAATGGTTGATTAAAATTCCAATCTTTTGTCATTCACTCATTTCATCCTTTCTAAATTCAGAATTATCGAATTGTCTTTCTCCACCGAAGGCATGGTCAAGAGCTTCTTCAAAACTCATGTGACTAATGCTTTGACGCCTTTTGAACGTTGCAAACATTGCTGTCTCTAGTTGCTCTTTGTAAGCAGCGAGTTTTTCTGTCTCTCTTGCTACCTTACTTTCTTGCCTAGTGACCTTTTCTTCTAAGCGTTCAATAATGGTCATATACGATCCTCCTTCATTCTAATATTAGCTAAAACATCTTGATTTTGTTATCACAATTCTAAACATTGAGAGGTTTGTCTTACTGGTTGATTCCTCAATGTCTCTTTTGCAGTCTCGATCATCAATTGTAAATCTGATTTCTTTTCTCTAAGGACATCATTCCAGTCTACTTTTTCTTTCCCAGATTCATTATCAGGTAAATCCAGTAAAACAGGCAATCCAGCTTGAAATAACTTATCGGAAAAATCTTTTCCTGCATCATCACAATCTACCGCAAGTGTCAATAAATCAGGATGATTATCAAAATAGCTGGTGGTATCACGAATTGTATTGATCAAAGGCAATAACTTTGAAGGTGTTACTGTATCTAAGAATTTCAACTTCTGATTTTCTTCAGCTATCAGTCGTAAAGTTTGATAAGCAACAACAGACCTTTTTAATCCCTCCATAGATACCAAGCGAATATCTGATAGATTTTGTTGATGTAGCTCGTAATAACTCATTAAGTCGATGAACGATTCACAAAAGACCAGTCTATTTGGTTTACCAATGTCAAAGGATATTCCAACATGTCCATGGCTTCCTTTTAGAATCGTTTTTAACCTCTTTCTAGAAAGAGCGGGATTCTTATAAATCCCTTGTAGGCTTGCTGCCTGCAGTTTGTGTCGATGATCAAAGCTTTTAAAAACAATAACAGGTTCAACAGTTTCATTTGTTTTCCAAGTGGCTTGTGACATCAAACCTTGTTGAATCATCTTTTGTATGATTTCTTCTGAAATTCCTCTACATTCTGTTAAATAATATCTGGCCAGACTACAGTTAGAATCTTCTATTCTCTTTAAAGGGTAATAAAATGGTCTCTCTCTTTTTTCTTGAACAGCTTCTTTTTGAAAAGGTTCTTCAGAAAGAAAGGCTAGAGCTTCTTTAAAGGAAATTCCCTTAACAAGTCGAACAAAATCAATGACATCACCTTGAATATCTCTTGAAAACCATTTAAAAGTATTGGTAGTTGAAAAAATCCGGAATGAATCGTGTTCAGGATGTTCATAGACACTGCTCGAAACTTGTTTAAAGGAGATCCCCAAACGATTGGCTACATCAAGAATTGAAATTTGCTTACATTCTTCTATTTCCATGCAATATCATCATTTTGTTGTAGTATTTGGCAGTGATGGAACAGATGAGGATTCTTCCAAAGTTTTGGGAGTGGCCTTATCCAAATCATCTAACCCAGATTTCCAAACCTGTACTTGATTGACCAATAACTTACCTGGTAGTTTCGAATAAGACAACTTAACCGTTCTGGTTTCTGTCTGATTGGTCTTTGATTGGTTGGCATTCTTTAAATCAGATACATAGGTTACATTATAAGAGACCATGGCAATGGCTTGATTCGTAGTCTGATTGACAAAGATATCTGCTTTTTCAAAATGATAATCCAAAATATAGTCCTTATAAACTTGGTTCATGGCATCATTTTGACTTGACAATTCTTGAGAATAAGCCGATTCAGTCATATAAGGTTGAATACGTGTATTATTTTCTCCGAGCTTTTCTTTCGTATAGTACTGCGTCAAAAATTCTTTTACAGTATCCGATGACAAAATGCTGGCTTTATCTTCTGCTTGTTTGTCCTCTACAAGTTTAGCTGCAGCCAATTCGATTTCTTTGCGACTTTGTTTAGCAGTAGAATGTTGACCAGCAGTATATCCCATCATGAGAATAAAGCTAGTTGCAGCCACTGCTCCGACACTAATTAAGGCTTTAGTTTTGACTTTATTTAACATCTTAGACCTTCTTTCTATAAAAACTAGGTCAAGAATAACAAAAAGGACTTGTAAGTTTTATCACACCACAACGAAAGGTGATTCCTACATTTCAGGCGCAAAATCGTACAGTTCAGAGAAAAATATCAAAATTAGCTGTCTTCAGTTTATAATATAAATATGAACAAATTAAAAGAAGAAAATTTGAGAAGAGCTCTTTCTCATATTGAACGCCATAAACAAGCCATAAATACAAGTAATAATAGTGAGGATTATGATTTTCATAAATTATTACTCCAATTTAGCTATGAAGTATATGAAAGAATCAAGGCAAATAAAAAACCCTATCCGAATTTAGATTCAGATAAAGTTTTTTAACCATCTAACAAGTTTACATACTTTCCTTAGTTTTGGAGTTTATGAAACGCCAACTGAATCCTAAAACCAACATCAGATTGATGAAAAGGTACACAGCCGTAAAACTAGTTAAACCATGTTGTCTGATATCATCAAAGTATAAAGTCGGTTCAGTAAAGAACAAATAAATTCCATAGACCTCCACGAAAATAAGAAAACTGATAAAACCAATAAGGAAAAGTCCACTGGCAATAAGAAAGAGTCTCCATAAAAGAATGAGAATTCCTCCTACTGCTAAAAAAATTACTGGGATAAGGAGTAAATCATTCATGACTTTCTCCTTCCTAATCAATCAATTGACGATAATGGGTGGCAAGAGAGGAATCAAACTCTTCTAATTTTTGAACTAAGTCCAAATACTCCTCTTTTTCATGTTCTTCAAAGTCCACACCTCGATGATTTTGAAGAGTGATTTCCAATTGGCTAGTGAGTTCTCGTTTAGAAAAACTGTAATCGCCTGTCACTTCCTCATAATGTTCCTTTAGTTCCTTGTAGGCTTGGTATTCTTCAGGTGTTTGAAATCCCTGTACCAAAGCCTCTTCTAATTGATAATAGGTATCTTCCATCATAATTGTTACCTCGTTTCTTTCTATCTTTATTCTACCGCGCTTTTCATTTCTTGTCCGCTATTTGTATCTATTTTTTAATCCAATTCAAAAGAAAGTTGTTCCTGCTTTTCGTTTCCTTTTTCGTGGAATTGTCTTAAGGCCTGATCAATAATATCTAAATCCGTTTCTGTTTCAATCAATGGCGCAAGTACATCGTATTCGGCCTTTTTTGTTTGATAATCCTCTTCCTTTGGAAAGTTTTTCTCAATTTCTACCTTAGCAGTAGTCCATTTATCCTTTAATTCATCCAATAAGTTCTGAGTTTTCACTTGGTCCTCTTTAATGTGATCAATCGTATGCTGAAGTCTTTGAATTGTCCCCAAAGGAGAATACAAATCTAAACTGACAGAATACTGATTTTCTCCTACAATCTTAACAGAGAAGGTTTCAGGAAGAGGTTGATTTGTTGGAAGACTAAGCATTTTAATGTCAAATCCTCGATAGCTTGCTAAGGTACGAAATTCTTTGCTGTCAGCTTGATTATGACGGATAAGACGGTGTAGGGATTCCCCTGCTTCAGCTCGTTGCTCAAAAGCTTGCTTGCCAACTGTCATAGAAAATGCCTGGTCTTTCGACATTTCAGACTGTTGAATGTCGCCTTCATACTTACTTAATCGTTTCTCAAGAATGGGCATATTTTCTTCACAGTAGGAGATTGTATGACGATAGTGATCCTTGCTACGTTGAAAGGCGCGTCTTTGATTTTCTAATAAAGTTAGATCATTCTCTAGTTCCATCTTATATTTGAGATAAGGATTACCTGTTGCTAGTGCCTTAAAATCAGAAGCTGTCATGGTCTGCTCATCAATGTCTTCTGCAGCACGAATCGGCTCCTTAGAAGTCATAATCTGCTTAATATAACGGAGTTTGTTCTCCTGAGTTGCCCATAGATAATTATCAAATGAACCTTTGGTAATGTAGTGGTAAATATCCACTTCCTTGTTTTCATTTCCCTGTCTGATAATACGTCCATTGCGTTGCTGGATGTCACTTGGTCTCCACGGAACATCCAGGTGATGAACTGCTTTCATCTTGCTCTGAACATTTAAACCTGTTCCTCCTTTTTCGGTTGAGGCAAGGAGAATCCGCACTTCTCCTGCATTAACCTTTCGAGATAAACTATTCTTCTTTTCATCACTATTGGCATCATGTACAAAGGCAATTTCTTTACTAGGGATTCCTCTATCAACTAATAATGCCTTAATCTCAGAATAAACATCAAAGCCATTATCTTTTTTCTTAGGTGTGCCAATATCTGAAAAAATCATCTGAGTAGCCTTATGTTCCATTCCTTCACGATAAATTCTTTCAACATTATCCACTACCTGAAGCAGTTTATGATTGTCTGCTAGACTATAACTAGAGTCCAATAAACGCATATCAATTGCTAGTTTTCGTGCCTCACCCGTAATCTTTAACATGTTATCCTGGCTCGGATCAACTGTTCCACATTTGACCGCATCTGACCTCATAACCAATTCTTCTAAATAGAATTTCTGGTTTTCAGTTAACTCACTCTCAATAGGGATAATATGAGCTTCTGGAACAGGTAAATCCAACATATCTTGTGTTTGAATGTCGGCTGTTTCTTTATAGATTTTCATCAACTCAGGTAGATTGACGAACTTTTTAAATCGTTTCTTAGGCTGATACTTATCCCCTGTAGGAGCTAATTCCATAGAGTTTTGAATTTCTCCAAAAGCACCTACCCAAGAGTCAAAATAATCAACTTGATAGCGTTTTAAGATATCTGGTTGAATATAGTTCATCATAGTGTAGAGCTCACTAATAGAATTGGAAACAGGTGTTCCTGTCGCAAAGACAATGTTTTTAAAATCATGCTCTTCCTGAATCTGTCGAATCTTCATTTCCATATCCACGTTCTTCTTAGAGGTTGTATTGGTAATCCCTGCTACATTTCCAAGTCCAGTGATCGGACGAATATTTTTAAAGTGATGTGCTTCATCCACAAATAGAAAATCAATTCCTAAGTTCTCAAAATCAATAAAACTATCACGATTAAAGCGTTGGAGTTCTTCCAATTGTTTCTCTAGACCACTTATTGATTGCTCTGCTTCTTTAACAGTATACTTGTTTTCAGAATGTGTTTTAATCTCTCGTAGTTCATTGAGTTTATCCTCGATATAATTCATCTGTCTTTCCTTACTGACAGGGATTTTTTCAAATTGAGAATCCCCAATGACAATGGCATCGTAATCTCCTGTAATAATACGTGACACAAATTGTTTTCTTCTCGCCTTCACAAAATCTTTCTTAGTAGTCACAAAGACTTTTTTAGTAGGGAAAAATTTCATGATCTCTTGGCCAAATTGAGCAGACAAACTAGAGGGCACCACATACAAGGGCTTATGAACCATCCCCAACTCCTTTAATTTAAACCCAGCACCAAGCATGGTCAAGGTCTTTCCTGAACCTACCTCATGAGCTAATAAGGCTCTTTTTTCTTCTACGATTCTTTGAATGGCATTCTCTTGATGAGGACGAAGACTGATGTTTTGTGCTAAGCCATCAATGACTAGATGGCTACCGTCATACTCTCGACTAACCGTTCGATTATAAAGACGATTGTAACTTTCTTCAATGACTTGTTGGACTTCTGGATACCGTGAGACAAAGTCTTGAAAGAGTTCTTGTAAATGCTGCTCTTTTGCTCTTAGAACAGAGGTTTTTTCCAAATCTGTGATGGTCTTTTTCTTTTCTCCTTCCGTAACAGTCATAGTAATCGTCGGTTGGTTTGAATTTAGTAAATTCTCAAAAATCTTTCTTCCTGTATCATAACGTGACCCACTGACTCCAAGACTACTATCTTTGGCACTTGGATAGCGATAAGCAAATGATGTCCTTAAATGAACCTGGCCATCGACAGGATTCACTTCAATGACTTGTTCAACATCTGGCGAAGACAATTCAAATTCACGATTGGTAAAACATTCAAAGGCAAATTTACCATAAACGGATTGAGGAATCCAACGTGACCCTATTTTAAACTCAATATCTGCCAGATGAATCCGTGGAGGGCGAATAGATTCTAACAAATCTAAAGCATGGGACCAGTCACATTCTTGATTGTTTTCCTCCACTAATAGTTGAACTACTTCTATCTTGTTGAGAATGTCTCCTGATAAAAACTGATTCTTAGAAAGATATTTTCTTTCCCCTCTTAAATAGCTTTCTGGATCCATTAAAATCTGGTCTCCTAACTCATCTAAAATAGCAGCTTGGCTATGTTCAGGATAAATTGATACCATATAGTCTAAATCAACCCCTCTACCATCCGATAAACTAGAGTTTAAGGCATCTAAAGCCGTTGAAACTCTTGCAATCACTCTCTCTGGCCTAACCAATGCTTTCTCAAAGGCTAAAGATTTTTTATATTTTACTTTCTGATCTTTAGAATCAATGTATTCATCTTCTAAACTAGCTAGTAAGGAATACTTATCGTCACTATCAAATAAGTTCCGATTAACGGACGCATTCAAGTATCCAAATTGACTTACAAAGCGGTCATAGTCACGATTGAGTTTACTAAGTAATACCTGAAAATCTGTTCGACTATAATCTGGATGACGTTGAATTTCAATTAAGGATTGATAGGTATCTCTCAAATCAACCATGCCCTTAATGCGACTAATATCCTTATCCGATAAGGGACTTTCATAAAAGACCGTTTTTTTGAACAGTCCCTTATATTTCCCCCTTTTACTCGCTTCTTCTGACTTGTAAACATCTAGTGCTTCCTCATCTGTCAAATGAAGTTGCACGAACCGATCTATTTTATGTTCAGACAAAGAACTGTCCCAGGCTTTAAAATCTCCCTTCTCATCTACATAATAACTAATTTCGTCTACTTTTGAACTTTTCCGAATGCCATGCGTATCTCGGTAATAAATTTGATTTCCCTCATATCCAAAAGAATAGAGCGCTAAATTCTCACGTATACGACTTGGGATAGAATTATCCACTTCTTCTTGGATAAAAACAGGTGCTTTCAAAGAATTGTCAATTTGTTTAGGTGCTTCCACATTCTCTAATGCTTTCATTATGTCAGTAGCTAATGTTTCTGATACCCCCTTAACATTCAGAGTTCCTCCATTAAAATTACGTACCTCATATTCACCCAAAACTTGTGTGTTGTATTTCCCATCAAAATAAGGATTGATCCAGACACGCTTATCCTCCTCAAAGAGAATAGAACCACTAAAAACAAGTTCCTCTTCATTAAGATTCTTTGCTTGATCCTTTTGAAAGAAGAGGAGGTCTGTGGTCACTCGAGTACCTGCAATCTTTTTAAAAGCCGTATCCGGCAAACGAACTCCCCCTAAAAAATGAGTATTGGATTTAATCTCTTGTAAGATATTATCTGTCCGCTTATCCATTGTCCCGATAGATGAGATAATCGACACTTGTCCTCCGTCTCTTACTAAATCAAGTGAGTGTTTGACAAAGTAGTCGTGAATCATGTAAGGTTTATCATAGTTTTTATCGGCAATGCGAAAATTTCCAAAAGGAACATTCGTTAAGACTAAATCAAAACTATTATTTTGATAGGGAACTTCTTCAAATCCTCGCACTTCAATATGGGTATTGGGGTGGAGTTGTTTTGCGATTGCGCCTGTCACGCTGTCTAATTCAACTCCATAGAGTTCTGACCTCTCTCGTATACTTCTAGGCATCGCCGCAAAGAAGTTCCCAGTCCCCATAGAAGGATCTAATATCCTTCCTCCCTCAAAACCATCATCCAGTAATTTTTGCCAAATCTGGCGAATAATCATTGGGTCTGTATAATAGGCTGTGAGGGAACTTTGTTTCATGGTGGAGTATTCTGACTTACTTACTAAGCTCCTAAGAGTTAAACGTTCTGATTCATACTTTGGATTGAGTTCATCAAAAAATTCATTGGCAAGACCACCCCATCCAACATACTTGGCTAGTAGCTCTTGTTCTTCTGGACTTGCTTGTCGTCCCTCTTTTTCTAATCTTTTAACAAGATCAATTGCGGCGATATTCGTTTCAATTTTTTCTCGATTTGTCTTAGGGTAAAAGTCCTCTAAATCATCTGGAAAAACAAAATCTTGAACGGGGACAGCCGTCTCTTCTATATCTGAAATAAGCGTTTCTGTTTCCTTATCCTTATCTTTTTCCTTTTCATTTTCTTCTTCCAGATAGGAAAACAAATCTATTTCCTGACTTTCACTTGATGATTCAATCTCAATCTCTGAATCTTCTTTTTCAAGTTCTACATGAGACAATACTTGTTCAATCTCTTCCAAACTGTTCAGGTATAAGATAGGATTTTCTTCAAATAACTGGTTGGAATCATTGAATAACTCTAATCGAACTAAGTCATTTAAGTGTGCATTTTCAATCGAAACCAACTGAAATACTTGTCCTTTATAACTTACTTGTGAACCGATTGGATATTCCCTTAAAGCTTCTTCTACAATTTTATCGACATTAGAAAAGGAGTTAGTTTCTTCCATTTCCTGTTCAATATCACTTGAAGGAGATAAGGATTCCTCTACTTGCTTAGACTTTTCACTTCTAGCCTTTACATCATCAAAATGAGTAATAATCTTCAGCTTTTGTGTCAGTGGGAGTTGTTGGTAGTTTTCTTCATGATGGACAAGATCTGTAACGGTATCTAAAGTAGCCATCAATTCAGAACCCAAATAGGCTAGAACGTCTCCCTCTTTTTCTTCAAAATGAATCTCAAGAACCTCTTTTTTTAGTTCTTTGGAATCAACCATTAGAAGAAACTCCTCTATATCTCTACTAATGCGGTCAGATAGATTATTCGCAACCCGATAGACATTAACCAAATTGACATCCTGATTCTGATGAAAAATAAGCTCACTTAGTTGTTCTAGCTTTTCTTTTTCAGATTGGATGTAAAATCGAGTGGAAAGGTTATAGGTTGCGACTTCTAGAACCAAGTATTTCTCCCAACTACTTAATTGAGATAATTTATCTAGACCCGCTTGTCCAAAACTTCTTGTGTAACTTTCTAAATCTTGGTCATGATTTTCGGAACTGGCCTCTAGGAAAGAAACAATATCTTGATGAAAAGAATAGACATGAGGAATCTCTTCTAGCTTGCCCTCTTCAGCCAAAAAACTCTCTACCAAGTCCTGCCATTTCTCATCAAAATGTTGCGCTTGATATCGAAGAAATAGGTCCATTTTCTCCCTATCTTTTGGAATTGTTCCACGAAACATAGCTAATAATTGCATTACTTCCATACTCGCTCCTTTCAACTATACGAAAATAGGAGAATCACATGATTCCCCTACAACTCTATCTCCATTTCCACCTCTTGAGGACTGGTTTCTAAATCACTAGACAAAAGAGAAACGGCATCTGTTCTCATGTAGTAAGTATATAAGTCTTCTAGGTCTTGTTGGTTTTCAATCCCTGTTTCAATACTAATCAGAGCCTGTATAAATTCCTTGTAGTGACTCTCCATCATATCTGAAATCTTTTGTTTCATTTCCATAAATACTGAAGACGGTTCAGTTATACTTGTTTGGTCTATGTCTTGTAAATCCTTTTCTAAGGGATTGCTTCCTTCTTCTACTTCCACTAAATCTGAACGACCATCACCATCAGAATCTGCGCTAAGAGGATTGGTTCCTAGCGCTAATTCTTGAGCATCAGTTAATCCATCTTGATCCGAATCACGTTGATAAATGGCTTCCATATACTTCCTTCTTTCCTAGTTAATCTTTTTTCACTCCAATCCTACCAAATATTCCTTGAAAGAAGTATCACAACAAAAAAGAGAACGAGCCAAAACTACGTTCTCCTGAAAATGATAAAACATTATTATCAAAGTAAAAAGATGACTTACAGAACCTGTAAGCCATCTAGTCAGTCGGTTTATTCTGGTGTCTGCCACCGCTTGGCCCTTACGTCCAAGATTGCTTTCGGATTTTGTTCTGGTGTCCGCCACCGCTTGGCCCTTATGTCCAAGATTACTATCAGATTGACCATGAGCCGACCATTCATTTATAGACATATTGTATCTTTTAATAGTTATAATTTCAAGTGTAAACCCTTCTATTTCGTTGTATAGGCAAAACTAATGGCACTATCTGCTTGCGAGATTTTTCTAAAGGTATAGTTAGGGTTGCCACCATAGTTTGTCTCAGACACGAGGAAAGAACCATCATCATAGACCTTCTCTACAAAAGCTACATGACCATAGTCTGCTGGTGTGCCATGTGTACCTCCCACAAAAGAAACAATAGCACCTGCTCTTGGTGTAGAGCCAGTTTCCCCACCAAGACTTGAAGCTGTCGAAACCCAGTCCTGACCATTTCCCATGGTATTAATGATTGGAATCTTCTCTCCATTGCTTCCTTTTAATTTCAAGCCTAATTGATTCATACGAGCCGCAACACCCCATGTACATTGTCCATAGGCATAGGCCATACCATCTCCACCACCAGGAACAGAATGATCATACAAGTCTCCACGAACCCCTTCAAGGGATTGTGGGTCACTCTTTGCCTGTCCTCCATTTGTTTGGCTAAAGCCTTTTTCAATTTGGTAATACCATTCCGTGGCTCTGGTTTGTCTTTCCAGTAGTTTGTCACCAGAATTTCCTTCCCAATAGGTGAGAAAGAGTTGGGCGAGATTTGCTGCACTGCCCGTATTTCCAAAGAAATCCTTTAACCAACTTTGATAGTAAGGACTATCTCCATTAAGCATAAAGTCAAGCTGGAGGTCTAAATCATACCACTTCTTATTTTTGATATGTGCATAATTCAATAAAGCTGTATGGCGTGTTGAACCATCTGCGGTATCAGTCCATTGACCTAACCCCAAACCTCTATGAAGGATATTAGGATAAGCACCACTATAAATGGCTGGCCCTCCTATCGCTAACCAGCTTTCATCATCCCATGAGGAATCGGTAGCGCCAACTGGAGGAGATAAATAATCTCCTTCAGCACGTTTAGGATTGATAGAAGACTCTACCGACCAATTTCCTAAAATAGCCGCAATGGCTTGGGGACTTGCCCCTTGAGATTTCAAAAACTCATAAATATGTTTTGCACGTTCAAACTCATCTCCACCAAACTGACCAATGGCAGGTAAGATAGTGGTCTGAAGTTGAATGACCTTTGGAAAATAAAATTGCGGATTGACATACACCAATTTTTCTTTCTTGTTCTTATACTTTTGATAGGAAACTTTCAAACCTGTATCGTCTGGTATCTCACCAATAATATCACCAGTTAGAACCCTTGTCCCCTCAATCGCACGGCCATTATGAATAGAGTACAAGGTCAATCGACTCTCATTCTCTCCTTTTCCGTTAGTGAGAATAACATTGTCACCATCTAGAGATACAACTCCATCCATTGGTGCGACAATCGTTTGGTGAGCCTTTGCTTCTAGTAGAATGTACTCCTGAAGAGTAGGTTTTCCATCTAAATAATAGTATCCATAACGATAAGTCATGGTTAAACTATCTTCGTTACTTTTCCCTTCAAATGGATTGTCCAATTCCTGCATGGAAGCATAGACACCTTCTTCTTTTAGTTCCTTCATTTCCTCTTGATCGTCTTTCGAGAGTTTATACTTAGGAGTTTCATAAAGGTCTTGCATGGATTTCAAATCTTCTCCATCGTTTAAATCATGCCACAAAGTAGATAGATAATCCTTGTAAGTTTCTGAACTAAATAAGTGAACTGGTTTGTGTAACTCATAGTCATGGAATTTAAAGTTCATATACCCCATCACATCATCAACTTTTGTGTAATAGGTAATGCCTTTGTCATTTGTACGAGTATGTTCTGCGTCTTCCCAGGTCAGGTGGGTATAAGCTTTTGTTAATTCAAATTCATCTTGTTGAATCAAACTAGCAGATGAAAATCCTAAAAAGAAGCTCATCATAAGTAAAAGAAGAAAGACTATTCCTCCAACTATCCAGGTTACAGGATTTCCAGCCGCAAATGTAAAGAAGGAAAAGGCTGCTTTTAGTTTCTGATAGATATTTCGGACACTTATAAGACCTTGTTTTTTTAATTTTCGAAACCGATTTTTAAAGGAACTTGGGTTATCTTTCGCTAGTTTCCATCCTTTTCCATCCTTAAAATGGTGGTATCGCTCTTTTGTGTTGGTCAGTCTTTTCTTGGTAAAACGACCTGTTGCTTGTCCTGTTTTGACACTAGCTTTTCCAAGATTATAAGAAAGCCGACTGTAGCGTTTCCCTTTTCTAATTGTCTCTTGAAGTGTGCGATAGCCTTCTAAATCTTCATTTTCTGAAGCTAACTCTCCTCCTTCACGTCCAAGGACATAAAGAAAAGTTTTGGCTTTCCTACTGACTTTTTTGGACTTATAGGCTTGTTTAGTAGATTTTAGATTCTCTTTTGCGGCCTTGACTTCTTTCTTAGCTTTTAATTCTTCTAAACTCTTCCCTTGAAAGAAAAAATTAGATTTTTGTTTCGATTCCTGACCATAAAGAAATTTTTGATTGGTTTTTCTTTCTTTACGACTCTCTTTTCTTTCTTCTTTTGCTTCTACCTTGGCTTCTCTAAATTGCTCCTTAGCTATTTTCAATCGTTTCCTAGCATGAGGCAACCGTCTGTCTCTTAATTCTTTCCGATTCAACAGAGATGGAGGACTATTTTGAAGAATATGATTGTAGTCTTCATTTGCTTGTTTTACTCTCTCCTTTGAAGCTTCTCTCATCTCCTCTAGCTTTTCTTTTATCTCTTTTTTCCATGCTTTTTCATCCAGTACAGAGGAATCTTTTTTCTGTTTCCTTACCTCCTTCTTTCCTTGTTTCAAGAATTTCTTCTCATCTTTTAGACTTCTTCTAAATGCCTTTCGGGCACGTATGATTTCTCTTTTATCCTTCATTTACCTTCCCCTTAATTAGAAGCCATTTTATCAGGATCCGTACTCATAATATCAAACAATTGAGTACCTTGAGGAATCTTATTTTTAAAGGGTACGACAACGGAACCAGCTTTTATTAGTCCTGCCCCTTTTTCTGGATTGACAAGGTATTTTTCGAGTTCTTTTGACAAGCCTAAGAGTTGAACCAGTTCTTCTCGGTCATTTTTTGCTTGCTTGAGAAGAATCATAAATTCACTATTTGCAATAATTCGTCTACCATTTGGATCTAACAATAAGGTTTCGACATTTTGGGTTATCCCAGTCGGACTAGCTCCATATTTTCTGACACGACTCCACAATTTAAAGAAGAAATCACTAGCATATTTGTCTAATAAGAGAAGCTGCATTTCATCAAAATAAATCCAGGTCTTCTTCCCTAATTTTTGGTTCCGAACGACACGATTCCATATCTGATCAAAAACAACCATAAGAGCAATTTGTTTGAGCTCATCTCCTAACTTCTTAACGTTATAAATTAAGAAATTAGATCCTGTCTGAATATTGGTCTTATGAGAAAAAATATCAAGAGAACCTTCGACATACAGTTCCATATCAAGTGCCAAGTTCTGCGCTTCTTCTTCTGGTTGTTGACTCAAGACAAAGACCCATTCTTCCAAAGAAGGCTCTTTAAATGACTGATAGGTGAGTCTGGTAACTCGGTCAATAATCGATTTTTCTCTTCCATCCATTTTTCTATCCAATAACTTGCCGATAAAGGATAAAAGAAATTCTGATTTTACCTTTACAGGATCTTCATCCATATTTTCCTCAGACAAGTCAAGGACATTGAGATAAGTTTGGGAATCGGGCGCAATATCAATCATTTCTCCACCAAAAGCTCGTCCAATGACACTGTATTCTGCTTCTGGATCCACGATGATAATTTCAGTATTTTCACCAGATTCCTTGATTTTTGTCGTGATAATTTCATGCTTGGTTGCCATCCCTTTCCCAGCTCCAGATGTTCCTAAAATCAGACCAGACGGTGTATTTAATAGACTGCGATCAATGGTAATAATATTACTTGATATTTGATTGATACCGTAATATTTCCCACTACGGTCTTGTAAATCTACTGAAGTCCATGGAGAATTCACTGCTACATTGGACGTTAATAAACTCCGTGATACGCCCTCTAAAAAATCACAACCAAATGGCAGCAAACTATTAAAGGCTGCTTCTTGCATATATGGAAGTTTATCAATCATTAGGTCATTTGAACCGGCCACTTGTTGGATTGTGTCTAGCGCTTGTTTGAGTTCTTCTTCATCCTGGCCAAAGACCCCAATCAAGAAGACCGTTTGAAATAGTTTATCTCCTGTCTCGGTCATGGTTTTTAAGAGTTCTTCAGCTTCATCGATATTGCTTTCTAATACATGGCCTACTTTTTCCAAATAGATACCTGTACGAGCTAGTTTTTGTTGTTCCCCAATCTTTTGGGATTCCATCAAGGTCTTCTTTGTTCGTAGTTTCTTCATAGCATCCGCCTTAGTCGAACTTTGAGCATGAAGGCTCACTATCAATTCCAAATCTCCTTGCATGAGGTCTCTGATAAACTGATCTCCTAATTCCATACCGTAGTCTCTGACATAGACAATCTGCAATAATCGGTCATTGATTTGTAGGTAATTCTTGTTTTTAAAATCCAAGAGGTTAGGAGCTATAAAGTGACGAGTTGTCTGACCCGATCTCGTTAAATCACGGTAAGAAAAAGGAAGATGGTGTTCTCCTCTAAGCATATCTGCCAACAAGTTCACACGCTTTTCTCCAGCCAAGGATTCAAAGCGAGCATCAATTTCTGAGAAACCACTCTTGAAATATTCTCCTATTTGGGACAGGGAACGATAGGCTTGTTTGGGATTAGAATCCTTTCTACCAAAGCTAATCAGTTTCACAGCTGAAAAGTTATTTTCACCACTGTCTAAATTCTGATTCATCATCCGATTCAATTCTTTACGATAGGTATCATATCCATCTTCTTTTTCCTCATACAAAACACTCTGTCTAAACTTTTCTAAATTCAATCTTTTATTAAAGATAGTCAATTGGAAGTTGGTTTGGTCATCTAGGGAGTTAATCAAATCAGAATACTTCTCAATGATAGCGCCCTTATCCTCTAAACCAACGGTCTGGTAATTGACATCACCAAGTAAATAGCTTTGTGAGAAATAATCTTCTTTTACCTGCATCAGACCATTTTGATATAGGGCTTGATAGGAAAGAGTATTCGCCGTAGAGGGTAACACTTCCTCTTTTTTCCCTTTAACTACTTCTTTTTTATTAGTCATTGAAGTTTTTTGTTTCTTTAATGTATTTGATTTTCTTTTCATGTTCAGGTCCTTTCTTTCCTGTAATTGTGCGTAAGGGAACCGTTAATTCAAAATGAAGACGGTATTTCAAATAATGTTCAAAATATAAATCATTGGGTTTATAGACTCCAAAAAGCATGAGGGGGATGGTAAAAGCAAACACAAAACCGTAAACAAACCAATCTCCAAATTGCCAGAAAAAGAGATTCAAGCCCAAAACAATAATTGTGACAATAAAGGCTGGTAAAACAAAGATGATTTGTCTTGTAGTGAAGCCTAACCAAGCCCTGTGTTGGTATTTTGAGATGTCTTTAAAGACACGTGTATTCATGACTTTCCTTTCTAAAAAGGCTAAGAAGCATTCACTTCCTAGCCTTTATCTAATTACATACCTAAGATTGAGCGAGCCGTACGTTGAGAACCAACGAGGGCAATAATCAGTAAGATAGCTTGTATCAAACTACCAAACATAATCGCAAGTGATTGCAAGACTCCTGCACCATTTGAAACAGCTATCTTCCCAGCAGATTCAAACAAAGGAACAAGAGAAACAATCAGAAAAATAAGAACCCCTTGTACCGCATAGACCATAATATTTTTTAAATAGCCAATACCAATAGACTTCCATTCATCGCTTAAAAATGTTGGAATCGTAAGAGGGGCAAATGGAATCATAAGGTAGAGCTGAATAAATCGAATGGATACCAAAAGATTGACCATGGCTGCACTTACTATCCGAACAAGCCAAATGAGGAGGGCGAAAAAGCCCACAATCATCCGGCCAATAAATCCTGACCCTTTTAATCCAGAGATTGTATCATACTTTGCCCCACCGTGAGCCACAATCGAGGCCACTTGTTCAATGGCGTGACTCGCAATCCCGATGATGGCTTCTACAATGACGGTAGTGTTGGTAATTACAACTGCGACCATAATATAACTAATCAACATCGGCGCTAATGCTTCAAAGGTCATCGCTCCACCAGAGTTAGCAATTTTCTTTGCCATCTTCGAAAATTCTAAGATAAGAACAACTGATAAAATCGCAACGCCAAGAGGCTGCATGACACTTTTAGTAATACTAGACATATAAGTCCAAACGGTTGGATTGTAGCTAGATAGAGATTTAATCAGATCTACCGTAGATTGTAAATCCACATTAAATCCTTCAAATAAATTTTCAGCTGATATTTTTTCAGATGCAAGGTAAACAAAGGGTGAGACTAAACTAAGATTCATGTCATTGTTTATCCTCCTAAATTGAAATCTGGGTTACAAAGGCTCCAGCAGCCCCGACCATAACACCACCGACAATTTCCAGAATGGCATTCCGAACACCTGGTCCACCATCTTTAATGTTGGTTGCAAGATTGACAATCCCCACAACAACGAGAAAGGCACCAACTGCAATCAATCCCTTCTGCAACAAAGACATAGCTTGTGCAAACATGGCACTTGCGTCTACTCCATAAACAAAACCTTTAAAATGCGTAATCATCTATTTCCTCTTTTCTATTTTTATTTTAAACTAGATTCAAAAGTTAAATCACGAATTCTAAGGCCTTCAAGATGATTTTCTTGTCTTTGATTCAAAGGATTGATCTGATAGTTCCACCACCGTTCATCGGTTTCTTGATTGGCTAGGTACTTCCAGTTTGGATGCTTAGTGGAATTGTATTTTTTGCTTTTAAAGACAGGCATATTGGCAATTCGAACCAAGCATTCATGCCGTTTCATATTTCCGACTTCATCAGGTGTCATTAAATCACGAGCAATCTTTTGATGAGAAAGGGATCCTGAACCTGTCTGGCCAAAGGAACGACTAGTATTTCGAACATCAATGGTTTGTTTACCAAGTAATCCACTCATAAATTTAAAGGTATCTTCATCATTCCCACCTAAGTAGACTAAGCTATCACAGTTCCCAAGAATGGTTTTCCAAGCTTCTTTTTCTTTATAGAGCCCTTGAAGTTGGGCAATATTTTGTAGAATGGGAACGAGACTCATATTACGAGAACGAACTGTTGAGGTTTGTTCAGCAAAATCTGGAATTTCTCCGATATTTGCGAACTCATCTAAGTAAACTCTTACATGAAGAGGCAATTGACCCTTAAAATCAATATCTGCTTGTCTTGTTAGGGTTTGAAATACGGTTGAAAAAAAGAGGGCTGAAAGAAAGCGAAAGGTACTATCGTTATCTGGAATAACTAAGTAAACCATTGATTTTTCCTTGCCCCATGTCTTCATATCAAGGGTATCTCTTTTGGTCAAATCCATGACACTTTGAATATTGAAGAGTGCAAATTTAGCAGTGGTTACAGCTATGACAGAATCCAGAGTCTTATCCTTATAATTTTGGAAATCTGCCCAATTTCGCATGGTAAAATTTTCAGTTCCATACTTTTTAGCATAATTTTCAAATAGAATTTCTAAGACACTTTTTTCTTGGTTATCACCCTTGGATAAGTGTTTAATGAGTTTTGAGATTTCAGAAAAACTTGGATAACGCCCTCGTTTTTTTCGCTCTTCCACTTCTTTTTTTTGACGTTTCAACAAGTTCTGGTATTCTTTTTGACTCAAACGACTCTCTTCAATGAGCTGTTCTCTTGTTTTAGGTGGATTATAGAAATCGACCAAGTAAGAGGCTAAAGCTCGAACCAAAGTCATAGAAGCTTCATCCCAAAATGGATCACTACGGGAACCAGAGCCTTTGGTGTTATTGAAATAAACCGTCAGCATGCGATTCAAATCATTTTCTGTCTCTATATAGCGAAAAGGATTGAAGCCATCTGAGTTCTTCATATTGACTAAATCTAACACCTTTACTTGGTAGCCATGTTCTAAAAAGAGTTTGCCTGTTTTCTCGGCCAAGTGATCTTTAGGATCCACGACAATATTTGAACTATTCATCTGAATCAGATTGGGTTTCACAAAGCGAAATGTCTTCCCACTTCCTGAACCTCCTATCACCGCAATATTCTTATTTCTATCATATTGGGGTGGTTTTTTATCTAGTAATGTCAAACGAACATCTTGTGCTAAGATCGTATCATGAGAAAATTCCTTACCGTAAAAGAGCTTCTTTTCTTTTAGAGTTCCAAAACGGGCGCTCCCGTATTCTACTCCTTCTCGGTATTGTTTTTTACCAGTCTCTAGATAGAGATAAACCAGTAACATCATCACAAAACCTAGTAGAAAAAAAGCACTTGATTTTCCAGTAAAAGAAACATTCCATGGCGACTGAAGAACTTCATCTTGACCTTCCATCAGAAGATGAGTCCATTTATCTAAGGTATTTCCAGTATAGGAATCATACAAAAGCGTCAAACGATGAAAAAGATAGCCTAGTAAGATACCTAACAGTGAGAATAGTAGGAATTTCTTTCCACTGTACATCATCTCACCATCTCTTTCTGTTTGACGGCCCCTTCTTGTCTAAAGGTAATTTGGGATTTAGCCTCATCAATTGCATCGTCTAATGACTTATCCATGGTAAAATCAGCTAATTTCTCCGGATCATTAACCATTTTTTCTAGCAGATGGTCTAAATGATTGTCTAGAATCGAACGGTCTTTCGTGTAGAAATGCAGAGAATCCCCTTGCCAAGCGATGGCTAAAGGAATCTCTTCTTTTTCTAAAAAAGCTTTAAATTTCTCTATATCAATTGGTTTGTCTAAAAAATCTTTTTTCAGATTAATCGTATCAATCGAATAAGGAGATTGTAGCAATTCTTCTAATTTCTGCACCCCTATCTTATAGGCGGAATCCTGTGCTAAAGCCTGACGTCTAGACCATTCTAGAATCTTTAAGAGACTTTTTACAGTAAATAAAAGACTACGCTCTGCATATTGAACTGCCATTCGTTCCTGTTGTTCAGAGGACATCTGAGGCCTCCTTCTTAACAAATAGCAGCTTTCCTTCTTTATAACGATAAGCTATCAATTTCTGACGTTGCTTAATCGACTTGACAACCTGCAGTAGATCTCTCGAATAAGGTTCTCGAAGAGTAACTTCTACTGCTTTCCCATCAATGATACCAACACGTTTAAATTCAATGTAGTCTTTTTTGAGATGTCCTAAGCCCATACCAAAAGGAAAGTGATGAATCAATTGGATGGTACAACCACCTTTATTTCCCATTTGTTTTAAATCATACAAGTTTACTACCTTCATGATTAACTCCTTTATCTAGTTTGTCGCATCGTTTAAGTCTGGTAACGATAAACTCCGTGTCTGTTAGAAAATTCTCACACACGTCTTGTGCCAGTTGCCCTTCACAGGGAAATACTCTCAGTCCCTACTTACACAGGCACGCTAATCAAGACGGAGTGGATTCAATTTTCAAAGAACAGGTAGCTTTATTATAGATAAGAGTAGTTGAAATTTTTATCACATTTCTTATTTTTCTGTCAAGCTAAATTCAGATTAATCAAAGATTTTGAAATAAAAGACTAACATTGTTACATAACGTTAGCATTTCATTTCCCTAAAACAAACTAATTTGGTCTAAAAAAGCAGCAAACTATAAACTAGTAGGTTCCACACTAAATGTAGCCCCATACTGCCCCATAAGTCCGATTTATAGCGCACCATCCCTAAAAACATTCCCAACGAAACATACAAACACCAAGCTAGAATGGTTCCTGGATGATGAGCTAAGGCAAACAAAACACTTGTCAAGGCAATTCTGATGTCTAATTTTCTGACCAACTTCCATAAGATTTCTCGATACAGAAATTCTTCAACCATACTCGCATTAATTAAAAACAATAAAAATGAAAACCAAGGAACTTGATGTTGAAGACCAATTAAGTTTGCTTGATTCGTGGTTCCTTGAGCATGTATTAGACTAAAACATAGACTTATAATCAGTAGGCTAGATAATCCAATACCAAGCCATTTCATCCTAGATTTCATATCAATCTTATGCGCTTGTTTACGCTGGCCATACATCCATAAAAATGAAATGAGTGACGCACCATAGAGAATCTGTAGTATAGTTAACTCACCGATACAAAGAAATTTCAGTAAGTATAGAGATACCAATAGGACATTTCCTTGTTGGAATATATAAACTGGAATTATTCTTTTCATAGTTACCTCCGAAATAAATCTTCATAATCTAAATCTAATACCTGCACAATCCTTTCTACCCATGGACTTTGAGGCATTCGTTGTTCCATCTTATAGTGGCGAATCTTTTGATACAAACGATTCAATTCACTTGGATAGTGAAACTCTCCCGCAAACATTTTTCTGGTTAACTCAATCCAGCTAATATTTCTTTCAGCCAAAATAATGGACAAGTTCTCCCAAAATCGTTCAGCCATATTGCTTCTCCTTTAGTTAGATAAATAATGTGTTTGTGCCATGTAAATCAATTGTTTCGTATCTCTTGGCAATAGAGCTCTAGCCTCCTCTAGATTCAGATTTGGATAAACTCGCTTATTTGAAACCGCAAGAGGAAGCCTGATAGTTAGTTCAGGATTTTTTAAAATCATCTCAATGAAATCTGTTAATCTTAGATTGTCACGGTTCTTAAATCGTAATAAATTGGGAGATAAAAACTCAAAACAATCTGAAGAATAACTCATCATCTCAATTAATTTATCCTTTGTCATTTCAGAAATCGAATGACAAGATACCTCTATTCCGTAGTTTTGAAAGAAATCTAAAAGAAGTTGATTTCTATGGTTATTTTTACTTAGATAGAGATCAATCATGGGAGACCTCCCAAAGACTCGGTTCCATTTGATATTCTGATACGATTAAGGAATCTAATAAATTTGCGAAGTTAATCGGTTGCTTGTCTTCATCATAAGCTTTTACAGTTACTTGGGTTGTAAGTATTCCCTCTTTTCCCTCGGCTCGATAGCCTTGTCCATATAAAACAAAAACAAGATTTTGATGATCATCTACAAAGGCATCAGCTCCATTCTTTATATCCTGACTTTCAAGGAATTCCATAACGTTTTGAAGGTAGGATTCGTAAAATAGGGGGTAGTTATGTTTTTTATGGTAATCATCTAAAAATGTCACTTCAAACTCACATGGATAATTGGGCATCAAAAATATTTGTTCATCTAGCTGTTTGATCTCTGCATCATGTAATTGTGTTTCTAATTCATCACAATCTAGTATTGACTCTTTATTTAAAGATTTCATCTTTTTCCTCTATTTCTTTTAATTTCTTTGCGATTGCAGCAATCACAGGAACGGTTACACTATTACCAGCTTGTTTATAGAGCTGACTATTACTAGAGACTTTTCTAGCAGCTTCAAAAGCCCAATCAGGAAAACCCTGCAGGCGAAAACACTCTTTAGGAGTGATTCGTCGTATTCTCAAACGGTAAAATTGTCCATCTATTAAAATACCAGCAACATGGTAAACTTGTTTATCTTCTCCTTCATAGCTAGCAACTACTACTCCCATTTGACCACTAGTTGTTAACGTATTAGCTATACCTTTTCCAACTCTACCTCGACGATACTGAGAACTTGGTCTTTCCAAATTGATTGAATCTCCTACTTCTGCTTGAGCATATCCTTTTTTAGTTGCTTCTCGTACTTTTAGAAATTGGATTGGTTCTGGAATTAGTATTTTGGGTATTTTATCTCCACCTTGCATCGTAGTCAGTGTTGGAGATAAGCCCTCACTTCCATAGACGCGACCAGTTTCCTTAAAGCTAGTTGGTAAATCTCCAACAACGACTATACCATGGCGATCCTGAGTATTTAAAGTAAACATTGGCTCTTGATTATCCTTGAAACGTCTACCATTTTGTCTTTTTTCTAATCTGTCTGGTGTCATACAAGGAATCGCAACTTTAAATCCTTCTCCTTTTCCACGAACTAAGGTTGGCGCAAGACCTTCTGAATAATAGACTTTACCACTCATTCCACTTTTTGATGGATTCAAATTCCCTAGTGTTTTTAAAGTCTCAGAGTTAGTTGCTTGACCTTCTCGTCTGAAAGGAAATAGGAGTCTGGTACCTTTCTTTCTAGAATGTCCGATAATAAACACCCTCTCTCTGTTCTGGGGAACGCCAAAATCCTTACTGTTAAGCACCTGCCACTCAACATCAAACCCCAACTCATCAAGTGTGGTAAGGATTGTGGTGAACGTCCTTCCCTTATCGTGATTGAGTAGGCCTTTAACATTTTCAAGAAAAAGAAAACGTGGTTGGATTTGTTTGGCCGCCCGAGCAATTTCAAAGAACAAAGTTCCTCTAGTATCTTCAAATCCCAATCGTCTTCCTGCGATTGAAAATGCTTGACAAGGGAATCCCCCACAGATGACATCGACTTTCCCTCTAAGTTTTTTAAATTCGTCATCTGAAACATCTCGTATGTCATGAAATTCTATTTCTCCTTCCGTTTGAAAAATGGATTTATAAGATTCTCTAGCAAATTTATCAATCTCACAAAATCCAATACACTCGTGTCCAGCACTTTCCATTCCAAGCCGAAATCCACCTATACCTGAAAATAAATCAATAAATCTCATTTCTTTATCACCCCTTTCTGATCGACTATCAATGTCCAAAGTGTCACTCCACTTGAAATTAAAATAAGAATGACTAATACCCACTCGATTGGCGACATTTTAACCACCTCCTTTTCTAACACGGTTATTCCAAACAGAATACAAGCCGTTAAACACAAATTCAGCCAAAACTTCCGCTCGTCTAACAAAGCGAACATTGTCAAGAGCATACTGATAGATTCTCTCAAAATCAGTCATAGCAATTTCACTGGCTGTTTCAGAAAACCCCTCTCGTCTAAATTGATCTTGTACCAATCCCCAAATATAATCTCGATCATATTTTGTGACCTTTTCTACTTTTCTTTTCAAGATAGGTTGAGTATTCCTATCCTCCTCATCCTCAATAAATAAAGATTCAGTCTCACTAATTTCAGTCTCACTAACTTCAGTCTCACTAGGGGCTGAATATGAGACGGGGGCCGTTTCATTTTTAACCTGCCCTAGTCTTTTTTTAACACTAGGCCTGTTTGAACTAGCTACTGGGGTAGAAGACAACTCCCCTAAATAAATCTTATTAGCTAGTCTCCCTTTCTCACTTGAAGACTGTTGGACTTCATCAATTAAGTCATATTCTTTAAGAATTTTTTTGATAGACAGTAATTTTGACTTCGAACAACCTAACAGTTTCATCAGTTTAGAGTTAGAAAATACTAAATAAACCGCTCCTTCTTCATCTATCCAACCACGACTGAGAGATAATTCTAAACGATCTTTTAAAATAGAATAAGCCACCTTTACTTCTAGTTTCATATCCATATATTTCTCATCCTCAAAAAGAATTTTAGGTAATTTGTAATACCGTTCTGAAGTTTGGTATTGATTTGCGGTAATTCGTTTCATAGCGCTCCTCCAAGTTCTTTGAGTATTAAATCTCCACTTGATTCCAATCGAACCAAGCCACTTTTTTCTAATTCAGCCATAAGAGAGATGGCTTCAACAATGTCAATTCCCATTTCACGTACTAAAAATGAAATGACAATATAGCGTGATGATTGTAATTCTTTTGTCATTTTTCCTCCAGAAAATAAAAAAAGGAGAACAATATTCAACTGTTCTCCAAAATAATTTTATTAAAAAGAAAAACCCTGCCAAATTAATTTTTGGTAGGGTTTTTGGTAGGAAACTAAATTAAATTATCAGTTTCTAAAATGTGTTCACGATTCTAAAAGGCTGATACTATAGTATTCCGAATTCTAATTGGTATATGCCTCTTATTTAAGAGTAACTGAAGCTCCAGCTTCTTCCAATTTAGCTTTGATTTCTTCAGCTTCTGCAGTTGGAACGCCTTCTTTGATGACACCTGGTGCACCATCAACAAGTTCTTTAGCTTCTTTAAGTCCAAGACCAGTGATTTCACGTACAACTTTGATAACGCCAACTTTTTTGTCACCAGCAGCTGTCAACTCAACGTCAAATGAGTCTTTAGCAGCACCAGCGTCAGCAGCACCAGCTGCAGCAACAGCTACAGGAGCAGCTGCAGTTACACCAAATTCTTCTTCGATAGCTTTTACAAGGTCGTTCAATTCAAGGATTGAAGCTTCTTTAATTTCAGCAATAATGTTTTCAATGTTCAATGCCATTGTTATTTCCTCCAAATAAGTTTTTAATTTTATAATAGTTTTTCCGTAGCTAGGCTACGCTGCGTAGCTTAAGATTAAGCTGCGTCTTCTTTGTTGTCTGCAACCGCTTTGACTGCAAGAGCAACTTTGCGCACTGGCGCTTGAAGTACAGAAAGGAGCATAGAAAGAAGTCCTTCGCGGTTTGGAAGAGTTGCAAGAGCAACGATTTCTTCTTTAGATGCGACAGCGCCTTCGATTGCACCACCTTTGATTTCAAGTGCTTCAGCGTTTTTAGCAAAATCGTTCAAGATTTTCGCTGGTGCGATAACATCTTCGTTAGAAAATGCTACTGCAGATGGTCCAACAAATACTGATGCAAGATCTTCAAGACCAGCTTTTTCAGCTGCACGACGCAAGATTGAGTTTTTAATGACTTTATACTCAACTTCGCTTCCACGAAGCTCACGACGAAGAACTGTATCTTGCTCAACTGTCAAACCACGAGCGTCTACAACGACGATAGATGCAGCAGCTTTCATTTTTTCAGCTACTACGTCAACTAGTTCCGCTTTTTTAGCAATAATTGCTTCACTCATTAGTGTGTTCACCTCCGTAATTATTTTGCTTGGGGAATTTTTCCAAAAGAAAAACGCGCCCAAACCTAGACACGAAAGTACAATACGCTTCTTTTTACATGATACGTTTTGTCCTCGGTAGGATCTTTATGAGTCGAGCTCCCCTACTGTCTTAGGCAGTTTTTTCAAACCGTATATAAGTATAGCATAGACAAAAAAAGAATGCAAGATTTTTGCAAACTTTTTTTAAATTTTTTTAAATCTCTACTGTCAAAACTTTGCCTTGCTTAACCACCTGTTCTCCAGCGATATAAACATCATCAACATCACTGGATTTGACTGCATAGACTAGATGCGAGAGCATATTATTCTGAGGTTGAAGATGGATTTTTCCTTGTGGTTGAATGACCAGAAAATCCGCTTGCTTGCCAACTTCTAGGCTTCCTATCTGCTTTTCCATTCCTAGAACCTTAGCTCCTTCGATTGTCAGTGCCTTAAGGGCTGTTTCGATAGGAAATTGGCTGGCATCTCCACTTTTCATCTTTTGAAGAAGGGCTGCTGTCCGTCCTTCCTCGAACATATCTAGATTGTTATTGGAAGCAACCGAGTCTGTCGCAATCCCCACTGCTACTCCTGCTTTTTGCAGTTGGATGATGGGAGCGATCCCTGAGGCCAGTTTGAGGTTACTGATAGGATTGTGGGCGATAGCCACTTGAGAGGTTACCAAACGTTCAATTTCTCGTTCGTTTAGCTCGACCCCATGAGCAAAGACAGACGGATGATCTAAGTAACCTAGTTCTTCTAGAAAGGCGAGAGGGCGTTTGCCGTATCGTTTCAGGATTATTCCTGACTCCTCCTTGGTCTCCGCCACATGGATATGGATAGGAATATTCAGCTCTTTTGCCATATCTAAACTCGCTTCCAGCAAGTCTTTACTACAGCTGTAGGGAGAATGAGGGGCTACCATAACCTTGAAATTTGGATTTTCATATCCTAAGATTTCCTCTATGATGGCTCGGGTTCTGCTCATAGTCTCAGCAGTTGATTCTGCCTCTGAAGAAAAAAGGGTTGGTGAGAAATAACAACGCATCTTAGAGGCCTTGACTGCCTGATAAATTTGCTCAATATCCACACCATTGGGATTATACATATCGTTGAAGGTTGTTGTCCCTGACTGGAGCATCTCTGTCAGAGCTTCTTTGACTGCCTTGGTAGTCATGTCGGGAGTAAAGCCTGCTTCTGCTGGCCAGATATAGTCATTGAGCCATTCGTGGAGATTGCTGTCATCCTGAATTCCTCGCAAACCTGTCATAGCAGAATGGGTGTGGCAATTGACCAAACCAGGCATGATCCAGGCTCCCTGATAGTCTATAATCTGCTCAGCTTGCTCTAAAATCTCTGGCTCCTCTTGGCCGACATAGACGATTTGAGAGTCCTTAACGGCTAAAATACCATCCAGATAGACATGGAAATCTTGGTCACAAGTCACGATATTTACATGCTGATAGACTTTCATTGTTTTCTCCTTCTAAGACCCTGATTTTTCTAGCTATTGTAACAAAAAAGTCACCCGAAGGCAACTTTTAGTGTCATTAAGAATTTAAATGGGTAGGAATGACTTATTCAGAGCTAAAGGCCGCAGCTTTTTGCATTTGGTAATACTTGCCCTTTCTATCCATGAGATCCTGATGGTTACCATGCTCCACAATGTCACCATCTACCAAGACAAGAATCAAATCCGCATCCTGAATGGTTGACAAACGGTGAGCAATAATAAAGCTTGTGCGCCCCTTCATGAGTTTGGCAAAGGCATCCTGTACTAGCACCTCTGTCCGTGTATCGATGGAGGAAGTCGCTTCGTCTAAGATAAGAATCTTTGGAATAGCTAGAAAGACTCGGGCGATGGTCAAGAGCTGGGCTTGCCCAACAGAGAGAGATTCTCCTGCATTTTCCAGTTTGGTATCATAGCCTTGGGGTAACTGTTGGATGAAAAAGTCTGCATTGGCTGCCTTTGCAGCAGCAATCACTTGCTCCCGACTGGCATCAGGATTTCCAAAGGCAATATTGTCATGAATGGTCCCTTGCTTGAGCCAGGTTTCTTGGAGTACCATCCCAAACTGCTGTCTCAATGACGCTCGGGTATAATCATAAATGGACTGCCCATCTAACAAGATATCTCCCGAGTTAATAGGATAAAAACGCATGAGGAGATTGATAAGAGTTGACTTACCAGCACCTGTAGGACCAACGATGGCTACCTTGCTACCAGCTGGGATATTGATAGACAAATCCTTAATCAAGATCCTTTCAGGATGGTATCCAAAAGAAACATGCTTAAAGGAAATGGCTCCCTTAACTTGGTCACTGGTCAAGACTTCCTTACCTGTTTCAGCCACCTCTGGACTTTCTAAGACAGCATAGACGCGCTCTGCGCAAGCGAGAGCACTTTGCAACTCAGCTAGCACTGAAGAAATATCGTTAAAGGGCTTGGTATACTGCTGAACATAGTTCAAAAAAGTTACTAAACGCCCAATGGTCAAGGTTGAACCCATCATGATACGATAAGCTCCTACTCCAGCTAGAAGAGCATAAATGAGCGCATTGACAAAGCGAGTCGAAGGATTAACCGTTGAGGAATAAAAGATAGCTGACTGAGAATAGCTTGCGTAGTTGGCATTCGCCTCGTGCAGTCTTTGGATAAACTCTGTCTGAGCATTGAAGGACTGGATAATGGTCTGCTGGCTAAGCGACTCTTCAATCAACTGAGTCTGAATTCCCCTCGTCTCTGTTTGCTTCTGGAAGAGATGATAGGAGCGTTTGGCAATAAAGCGTGAAATCACCATGGACAGGGGCGTCAACAGCAAGACCAAGAGGGTCATGAGAAGGTGAATTTGGAGCATGGCTAGAATACTAACCAAAATCATCAAAACACCAATGAAAAATTGGTTAAAAATCATGGTCAAGCCAGTTGCCAACTGTTCTATATCTGTAGTCACACGACTGACCATCTCTCCACTGCCCTGCCGATCCACAAAAGCAATCGGTAACCGATGAAGTTTATGGATGATTCGCTCTCGCAAGTCTCTGGTATAAGAGAAGATTAGACGATTATAAAGAAGAGGATTGGCCCATTGTACCAGAGTATTTCCTATGACTACCAAGATCATCTGAATGAAAATCTGCCAAAAAACTGGTGAAGAATCAGCAACTAGGACCTGGTCAATGACCTGCCCAATCAGAATAGGTAAGTAAATTGATAAGCCAACTTGGGCAATAGTTCCTAGAAAGGCTAGGAAAAGGAGGGAGGGATGGCTTGCTAAATCTATGGCCAAACGTTTGAGCGTCTGGTTTGCAGTTTGTCGTTTCATGCTAGTCCTCCTTTCCATGTTGGGATGCATTGATTTCACGATAGACTTGGCTAGTCTTCATCAAGTCATCGTGCTTGCCAACAGCTAGGAGCTCCCCTTTTTCCAAGAGGAGAATCTGGTCAGCCATACGAAGTGTCGAAGTCCGTTGAGAAATCAAGATTAAACTCGTGTTTGGCAAATTTTCTCGGATAGCTTTCAAGAGCTTGGACTCTGTGATGGTATCGAGGGCCGAGGTCGCATCATCTAGGATGAGAAATGGAGCTTGACGCAAGACTGCACGTGCAATAGACAGCCTTTGTTTTTGTCCGCCTGAGAAATTTCGCCCTCCTGCCTCAACTAGGGCATCCAAGAGTCCTTCCTTTTCACTGACAAAATCCTTAGCTTGCGCAATCTCCAAGGCCTGCCATAGTTGCTGGTCAGATACTTCTTGATTGAAACCTAGAGTCAAGTTGGAACGAATAATTCCTTTAAAAAGTTCGACTTTTTGAGGTACATAGGCAATCCAAGACCGCCACTGCTCCAAATTACGAGGACTACGCCCATCTCGATAAAGGTCAATGCTTCCCTTATCTGCTGGATAAAGACCAAGTAAGACTTGCACCAAGCTTGACTTACCAGAACCCGTTCCCCCGATGATACCAAGGATTTGCCCTTGAGTCATATTAAAGGAAATGTCTCTCAGAGAAGCTTGAGCCGCATCGGGATAGGTAAAGGTCAATTCTTGGACTTGCAAAACCCGATCACCGGTAGCTTGCTTTTCTTCTAATTCTGAATAAATATCTTCTGGAGCTTCGGTAAAAACTTCCTCGATTCGCTTGGCTGAGATGTAGGACTGGTTGAGGGAATTGATCAGCATGGCGAGCTTAACCAATTCCACCAAAATCTGCAAGAGATAGTTGATGAGGGCAATCAGGGCACCTTGACTGAGTAAACCTCCTTGAATTGAAATATAGCCCTGCCAGATGATGACAAGAAGAGTTCCATTGACAATCAGATAGGTCAGAGGTGTTAACAAACTAGACCAGAAACCCGTCTTTTCTTGCAATCTAGCATAAACTTGGTTAAGAGTTTGAAAAATCTGTAATTCTCGTTTTTCCTGGCCAAAAGCACGAATGACTCGCATCCCTTGTAATTGCTGACGCGTTTCCTGAACCAGCTGATCCGTTTTCTTTCTGAGACTGCTGTAGAGAGGATTGACCAGTCGAGAGAGACCGACAATGACAATCGTCAAAATGACAACCATAACTAAGAACCAGAAAGTCAGCTCAGCCGAGATGCGATAGGCCATAAAAATGGCTCCAAAAACGATAATAGGCGCTCTCAAAAAGAGGCGCAGGAATTGATTGATCCCAGTCTGAATCTGGTAAATATCCGAAGTCAAGCGAGTCACCAAGCTAGAAGTTGTCAAACGATCTCTGCTGTCCTTAGATAAGAAAAGAATATGACGATAAAGGTCGTCTGTCAGTTCTTTGGCAAAACCCACCGCAGCCTTAGCTGAGTAAAACTGGGCTACCAAGGCCACTAAAACGCCAATCACTGCAAAGATAAGGAGCAGGCCAATCTGCATCCAGAGGTGTCCTTGATCTCTCTGGGGCAAGGACTGGTCAACAATCCCAGCAATCACCATGGGAACCAAGAGTTCAAAAACAGCTTCTAGCAGCTTGAACAGGGGTGCTAGAATCGACTCTTTGATGTAGGGTTTGAAGTAAGATAGTAAGTGTTTCATAAATCCCTTCTATTCTTATTCTGGAAATGAAGAAAGTGGGAAGCCCCACCCTCTCGGTTTTATTTGTTTAAGTAAGGTAATAGATAGCCATATCCTGCTTTTTCCATCTCATCCTTGGCTACAAAGCGTAAGGAAGCAGAATTAATACAGTAACGGAGGCCACCTAACTCCTGAGGTCCATCTGTGAAAACATGACCCAAGTGAGCATTTCCTGACCGAGAACGAACCTCGATTCGCTCCATTCCATGGCTCAAATCCTTGTAATAGTGAATCAATTCCTTAGAAATCGGACGGCTAAAACTTGGCCAACCACAACCTGAGGTAAACTTATCCTTAGCGAAAAAGAGTGGCTCACCCGTCGTGATGTCTACATAAATCCCTTCTTCAAAAGTTTGGTCATAAGCATTACTAAACGGCGCTTCTGTAGCAGCTTCTTGAGTTACTCGGTAGGATTCTTCAGTTAGGCTTTCCTTCAGCACCTCTTGACTAGGCTTTTCATAGTTAGAGGCATCAATCAATGGCTTCTCAGCATCGGTCACATCGATATGACAGTAACCAGAAGGATTTTTCTTGAGATAGTCTTGATGGTAGTCTTCAGCCAGAATGTAGTGACGAAGTTTCTCCACCTCTACTGCAATCTTTCGACCCAGCATGCGTTCTTGCTCCTGCACCACTGTGTAGATAGCCGGCAAGTCTGCTTCATCTTGGTAATAGATCCCAGTTCGATATTGGCGACCACGGTCATTCCCTTGTTGGTTAATAGACAAGGGATCAATGACACGGAAATAATAAAGCAAAATCTCTCTAAGTGACACCGCTTTCTCATCATAAATCACTTGAACAGTCTCTGCATGGTCTGTTTCCTTGAGCAACTGGTAATTGGTCGTTTCGACTTGGCCATTAGCGTAGCCGACACTGGTTGCTAGCACTCCAGAAATACGTGAAAAATACTCCTCTAGACCCCAAAAACAGCCACCTGCTAGATAAATTTCTGCCATCTTTATTTCTCCTTTATCAAGGTTTTTAACTAATACTCTTCGAAAATCTCTTCAAACCACGTCAGCTTACATCTGCAACCTCAAAACAGTATTTTGAGCTAACTTCGTCAGTTCTATCCACAACCTCAAAACCATGTTTTGAGCAACCTGCGGCCAGCTTCCTAGTTTGCTCTTTGATTTTCATTGAGTATAAACTTCTTTTCAAAAAAAGGATAGGAAGCCCTCTAATCAAGAGTTTCCCCATCCTATCTTCTATTTCTTTACTTTGTTTCGACACGGACACCTTTGGTATCAACTTTCAAGTCATGTAGTTTGCCTTTGAAAGGTTGCTTTTGCAATTCAGCTTTAATCTTGGGCATCTTGTCATGAGAAGCCAGAACCATAACTGTCGGTCCGGCACCAGAGAGATAGGTCGCATAGGCTCCATTCTCTTTAGCTACTTGCTTAATCGTCGCAAATTCACGGACCAGACTTTGACGATAGCGCTCGTGGAAGAGATCCCCCTCGATTGCTTGTCCAGCTGTCACCATATCTCCTGCTAACAAGGCTGCAACAGCAACATTGGCAATTGAACTAGCTGCAACAGCTTCCTTGTAGGACAATTTCTTAGGAAGGACACCACGACTGTCGCGAGTGCGCAATTCATAGTTGGGAATATAAGCTAAAAAATCACACTCTGGGAAATCTGCCACAATCGCCGAAACCTGCCCTTCAACAGAACTCGCAACAACAAGATTTCCATAGATAGCTGGAGCCACATTGTCAGGATGTCCTTCAATCTTGGTAGCCAGCTGCAATTTGTCGTGGTTAGATAAGTTGAGATTGCCCAGTTGGTTAGCCAGTTCAATTCCAGCAACAATAACCGAGCTTGAAGAACCCAAGCCACGCGCCAAGGGAACATCGCTGGTCATTTTCAAACGTCTCGGTTGCAAGTCAGGCGCAATTTGCAAGGCAATCTTGAGCAAGAGATTACGCTCGTCATGTGGAATCCATTTACCAATCTGGTGTTCAATCAACCACTCATCCCGTTCTTCACAAACCTCAATTTGAAGATACTTGGTTACAGCTACACCAACCGAATCAAAACCTGGCCCGATATTGGCACTGGTTGCAGGTACAATAATCTTCATCCTATTCTCCTAACACCTTGAAGGTATTCAAGAGGTCAAATTCTGAAGCTTTGGCCAACTCAGCTGAAACATTCTCAAGCTGCGCTTTATTAATCTTATGAGTGATAATCACTACACGCGCCTTGTCACCCTCTTTGCCATCTTGGAGGATTTGCTTGAAGGAAATATCTTGAGCGTTGAAAATCTCAGCCAATTTCAAGACCTGACCTTTTGAGTCTGGAGCCAAGATTGAGAAGTAGTAATTAGCTTTGACATCTTCTGGATTAGCCAAGACCAATTCACGGCTATATTCGTTGAAGTCTTTACCAATAGTACCATCATTCAAGCGACGAACGATACGGACAATGTCTGCTACAACACTTGTTGCAGTTGGTTTTTGACCCGCACCTGGTCCGTAGTACATCGATTCACCAATACCGATAGATTCTACAAAGACTGCGTTCATTACCCCATTCACACTGGCAAGTGGATGTGCTTTAGGAAGGAAGGTTGGAGTCACTTCTGCAGCAATACCTGAAGGAGTTTCCTCGATAGAACCAACCAATTTCACTACGTAGCCAAGATCTTGGGCTACAGCTACGTCTTCTGGTGTGATATTGCGGATTCCCTTGTGGGCTACATCGTCAAAGGCAACCTTCATACCAAAAGCAAACTGGCTCAAAATCACCATCTTGTAGGCTGCGTCAATCCCATCCACGTCATTTGTAGGGTCGCTTTCTGCAAATCCAAGTCTTTGAGCTTCAGCCAGAGCATCATCGTAAGACCAGCCTTCTTCCACCATCTTGGTCATCATGAAGTTGGAAGTTCCATTAACAACGCCAAGAACGCGCGTAATTTTGTCAGAAGCCAACGAATTTGCCAAAGTACGAAGAATTGGAATCCCACCAGCTACTGCTGCTTCATAGTAAAGTGCTACGTTATGCTCTTTAGCGATTTCTAGCAATTCTGCTCCATGGACAGCCAAAAGGTCCTTATTAGCAGTAACAACGTGTTTCCCAGCTTCCAAGGCACGAGTGATAAAGGTTTTAGCTGGTTCGATACGCCCCATCAATTCCACTACGATTGTAATGTCCTTGTCTGATAAAATATCGTCTACATTGGTTACAAAGTTAAAGTCATTTCCTGCTGCAAGCAAGCGGTTCTTTTCATCTTCATCCTTGACCAATACCTTGGCCACTTCAATCTCTGAATGAGCTGACTGAACGATTTTTTCTCCATTTTCCTTTAGGAGGAATGGCACACCACTTGCAACGGTACCAAATCCAAGTAAAGCAATTTTAACTGTCATGTTTGTCTCCTAGAAATTTTCTGATATAGCCATTATAACAGAATTTTGTGAAAATTCCTATTATAGTAAATCACTATTTCAGTCTAGTAAAGAAAAAACGAATCCCATGATTCGTCTTTCTTGATAAATGAAAACTGATTTTAAAAATTATGAACGAATCTTTTGCAGACCGAGAACTGCGTCATGGTTAATCAATATTTGCCCATACTCTTGCAAGACTGAACGACTGATGTCACTGTCGTCTGCAAACTCACGCATACGAGCCAAGAGCCAGGCTGGATATGGACTAGGATGGTTTTCCACATCAACTAAGATTGTCAAATAATAGTGGTCATTCATCTTATAGAGTTCAGATGTTTCCATCTGGTAGTTAACTGTCTTTGCAAAAGCAACTAGGTCAGCAAGATTTGCGAAACGCAAGATATAGTAGATATAAGGTTCCTTCTTGCTCTCAGTCTCCTTGTTCGCTTGCTCCAGCTCTTCTTCCTTTGCTTCGACTTGCTCTAGAGATTGGATAGCCTCTATATCATCCTTGGTTTTCTCTGCGATACTCTTTTCTAGTGTCTTGAGAAATTCATCTGGTGACATTTGGGCCAATTCTTCCATGTCAGGTAGGTCCGCCAAATCTTCAAAATCTAGATTTTGGTCAATCTTAGACTTGGTCACAAAGACGTCCACCTTATCTGGTTTTGGTGTCACACGAAAACTCAGCATACCACTATCCAAGAAATTGTCTGGCATCTCTAACTCATCTAAAATAGCATAGAAAAACTCTTCGGTTTTTTCCTGAGGGACGAGAAAGTCTGCGATTTCCATTCCCCGATCCATCAAATCATCTAAAGTCATCGTGATTTTCAGTGTTGTATCACTAATTTGTTTCATCTTCATATCTAGTAACCTCATACTTTCAGTCTATCTATTATACTAGATTTTTACGATTTTATCAAAAGAATGAAGCGAGAATGTGATATAATACTAGATATGATTTTAGATTTAAGAAAGAATGTTCAATGAAAAATATAAAAGTAAATGCCTTGGCCAGCTTGCTGGTCAATATTCTCAATATCGTTTTTCCACTGATAACCAATCCTTATCTGACGCGGATTCTCAGCAAATCCAATTACGGTTATTTCAATACAGCCAATACCTGGGCAAGTTTTGTTATTCCACTAGCTGCCTTTGGAATATACAACTACGGGATTCGAGCTATTAGTAAGGTCAAGGATGACAAGAATAAAATCAACTACGTCTTTTCTAAGTTGTTTTATATCTCGGTTTTTACCTCTCTCCTGACGACAGGTATCTACTTCCTCATTATCTTCTTTGACACCAGCATTGAGAATCTGAAAGTTCTCTACTACATCCTAGGGGCTCAAGCACTCTTCCAATTTCTCAATATCGAATGGATGAACGAGGCTTATGAAAACTATGCCTTCATCCTCTACAAAACGTTAATTATTCGAATTACCATGCTGGTCGCTATCTTCGCCTTTGTTAAAACGGCAGATGATATTGTTCCTTATGCTATCGTTATGACAGCGACCACTATCCTCAACTACCTGCTCAGTTTTCTTTGGATTAAGAGAGAAGTTTCTTTTGTTAAGATTGGTTTCGTCGAATTAGTCAAAGCTTCTAAACCGCTCTTCACTATGCTTCTCTTAGCAAATGCTAATATGCTTTATACCTTGCTAGATAGAATGTTTATCACCAAGGGACCGGATGAGAACTATATTTCCTACTATACAATTGCCTATAGTATCGTCATGCTGATTGCCAGTGTCTTGAGTGGAGCTATCAACGTCAGTATTCCACGCCTTGGCTACTATCTCGGTAAAAAGGATTACAAGTCCTATAATTATCTCGTGAATCAAGCGGCATCCTTATTCTATTTCCTTATGGTTCCAACTAGTATCGGGATCATGATATTGGGACGGTACGCAACTGTTATTTATTCTTCTGAAAAATATCTTGAAGCGGGTATCGTAACTAGCGTCTTCGCTTTTCGTACCATCATTTGGGCTATAGAGTTGATTCTTGGTAAACAGATTATCTTTATCAACGACCATGAAAATCGCTTAACTGCCTTCTACTTCCTTGGTGGTGGGGCTAATATACTATTAAATAGCATCTTGTATTTCAATAATATTTTTGCACCTGAGTATTACATCGCTACGACCATTATCGCAGAAACTATCGTTGTTTTACTTGAAATTCATTTTATCAAGAAACACCAACTGATTAGTTTAAAAGAAATTTTTATAACCTTAACACGTTATAGCATTATATCCCTTGGTTTTATCCCAATCTTCTATATTTTCAAGATGATTTTCCAAATCAATTCCTACACAGTAAACTTCAATATGATTCTCATGGTTCTGTCTACCGTAGCAACTTGTGGTATCTATTACCTCTTGACCCTCTTTATTACCAAAGACAAAACACTCCACTATGCACTGAACCTTGTACTTGCTAAATTAAAACGAAATTAAAAAAATCCCCTACTGATAAATTAGTTGTCAGTAGGGGATTTCTTCTTTATTCTTTTTCTTTCTTTTCAGAAGCGTTGGCTTCTAGATTTGAATCTTGTTTAGGTTGTTCAACAATAGAGGAATTAGCTTCTTGTTTCTGTTCTGGCTTGACTGCATCGCTATTTACAGCAGCAACAGCCTGTTTCCAGATTCCTTCTTCGTTTACTTTGTAACCATCAGGTGTTGTTGCGTTCTTCAACAAAGAACCATCAGCTTGGAAATAGTACCAATTACCATCAAGCTGTTTCCAACCCGTTTGCATAGCTCCTGATTCATCAAAGTAATAATGATCACCATTTACTTTATGAAGGCCAACCAACATGATGCCATCTTCAGGATTTAGATAATACCAGACGCCTTTGTCTTTTATCCAACCAGTTTTCATGGCTCCATTTGATTCAAAGTAACGATAATGATTATCAAACCATTTCCAGCCTGTTTGCATGGCACCAGATTTGCTAAAGTAATATTGCTTACCATCTACTTGATGGAGGCCGACTAACATAACGCCTTCCTTACCTTCAAGATAATACCAGGCATCACCATCTTTCAACCAACCAGTTTGGAGTGCGCCCGACGTAGCGTAGTAATGCCAAGAATCATTTGACCACTGCCATCCAACTTGCATAGTACCTGCAGAGCTGAAGAAATAGTTCTTACCGTCAATCTCTTTAGATCCTACAGCCATAATACCTGTTTCTGGATCCAAATAATACCATGATTCTTTATCTTTCAACCAACCCGTTTTCATAGCACCTGAGTTCGTATAGAAGTACCAGCTATTGTCTTGCCACTTCCAGCCAGTCTGCATGGCACCACTAGCATTCAAATAGTAACGAACACCATTTATATCTTGTCTGCCAGTTAACATGATGCCATCTTTATCCAGATAATACCATGTTTCCTGATCCTTGACCCAGCCAGTTTTCATAGCTCCAGAACTTGCAAAATAGTTCCAGTGACCATCAACAAAGGCCCAGCCAGTTTGCATGATACCTTCTTGATTAAAGTAGTATGTGCTTCCATTGATATTCTTTTTACCGATGGTCTTTAGCCCATCCTCATCATAGAAATACCAATTTGAATCAATCTTTTGCCAAGTTGAAGGCTTACCTGCTGTTTGGAGTGCACCACTTTCGCTAAAGAACATCTTCTTGCCATTATAGACTTGATGTCCTGTTAGCATCTTCCCATCTGCTGCAAAGAGATACTTTTTCCCTCCGATTTCAGAGAGCTCGCTAAATCGTCTAGCACCATTTGATTGGATATAATACCAAGAGTCATCTAGTTTGAACCAACCACCAGTTTGCATTTTACCATTTTGGTTCAGATAGTAATCATTCCCTTTGGCATTTTCTCCCCAGTCGTCGTTAAGGTGAAGCCAGCGACCTGCTTGCATTTGTCCTTTTCCATTAAAGAAGTAAGTGGCTCCACCAATCTCTCTCCAGCCGATAGCCATTTCTCCGTCAGTCAAACGATATTTCCAATAACCATCTTCTTGATACCATTTTTCGTCAACTACAGGGATATCAGGGAAGGTATTTGAAACATTTGCAAATCCTTTATCGCTAATATCAAAAACGGTAGCGTCTTGAGTTTGGCTAGCGGCATGCAGAACCTGAATATTTTTCTTCTGAAGGTATTCTCTGGTTGAAGCAACATTAATATCTCCACCAGTTGTCTGAATAATCATTTTTGGTGATAAGTTTTCAAGGAAATTAATCGTATTTGAAATTGTCGCATCATAATGATGGTTCCATTTCATCATATCAACCTTGCCGATAACTGGACCTAACTTATCTTCTGCTCCCTCGGCATTATCCAAATCTCCACCAAGATAGATTCTCTTTCCTGCCACAGTCACTACTGAAACAATGGAGTTGGAGTTATCATCTCGAACTTTTTTCAGATTCCCTTCAGCATCATATTCATTCTTATAGTTGTAGAGTTGGATATCCATATCACCTAATTTTAGATGACTATCCTCATCTGAAATATTCTGGATAAGAGTAACTCCTCGTTTTTGAGCTGCTCTCAAAGCATTATCATAATTGAAAAGATTATCCCATAGTCCCCAGTTTGCTGTGATCCGATCATCTGAATATTTTTTCAAATAAAACTTACCGACCTGATATCGATTGAGTATTTCGTCTGCTCCACCAATATGGTCACTATGAACATGAGTTCCTATAATAAAATCTAATTTTTTTACACCTATTTGATCCAAGTGGCGAATCAATCGATCCTCCAATACTTGATAATTTCTCATGGAAATTCCCCAGCGGCTTGGATAGCGTGGGTCACTCCCATCAGGGAAGTCATAGTCTTCACCCATATCAATCAAAGCATAGTGACCATTGCTTTCCAGAAGGATGGCATCACTCCCAGATTTTGCTTTAGTATTTATGAAATGGATACGATTGCCCGAACCTGCAGAGATGGTATCTGCATCTACTCCTTGCGATAACTGAATCAGTAATAGAAAGAATGCGAGAACACTATAGCTGACTGATTTTAATAACCATTTATTTTTCACCTTGAAAACTCCTTTATCTTAACAATAAGCAACTTTTTTAATCTAATCAATCCAATAATTTTTATCCCCTCCTGGGACTTGTTGCTCAATAGGCGGTGGAGTCATATAGTTTTCTCCAAATTCGTAGACAAGTATTTCATGGTATTTTCTCGGAACCTTGACCACAATGTCTTCATAAGGCATATCAATCAAATCATAGAGCCATTCTTTTTTTATACCATTTGGATAATAAGGGTCATAGATAGTACAAGTAAGATCTGTTGCTTGATCTACACTATACTTCAAAGCAAGGCTCTCTAATTTTTGATTCCATAGTTGTGGGGAAGTTAAGCGGAAAATAGCTGATCCCATATAACGAGGGAGGTTTTTTAGTCCACCATTCTCAGACTTGATCCCTTTAAAATTCAAAGAAGAAAGGCGAATGAAATATTTGTAGAGCTTCATTTTCTTACGGTCACTTTCCTGTGTTACGACACCATCATAAGGAAAAATGTCAACGCAAGTTCCCAATACGACCGTTGGGTCTACGAGGTTAGCATCTCGACGAGTCCTTACATCATAGACTCTCATATAACTGTATGGATATCCCTTTGTTTCTCTGAATGAAATCAATTTGTAGTAGGGATGATTTTCATTTTGTAAAACCTTATACAGTTTTTCAAATTCATCACGCGCCAAGGAAATATCTGTATCATCATCCCAAGGGATAAATCCTTTATGGCGTACAGCCCCTAGTAAGGTTCCAAAATCAATAAAGTATTTGATTTGATGTTGTTCACAAAGATCATGTAGATACTTTAAAATATCCAATTCTACTTGCTTTATTTCTTCAAGAGTTAAAGTTCTTTCAGACATAGGTTCTATTCTCCTAAATTTGACTATATTTTTAAACGTTTCTTAATCCCAATCCCGTCATTTAGACCTTTTAACAATCTTCCATAATTTAAAATCATGATGAGATACTCTTTGTTCAACCGGTGGCAATTGCATATAGTCTCCGTAGTCTGAGGTCAAAATTTCATGATAATTTTTCGGAATGGTAAATTCCTTACCTTCAAATGTTCCAGTAGTAACTTGTTCCAGCCATTCACGTCTCCACACTGGTTTGTTCATATCCTTGTAGATAAGATAATCCACCTGCTCATAATCTGAGACTTTACGGGATTTTGCAAGCTCTTCAATCTGGGCAACGTATTTGTTCGTATTGGTAAAATAGAAAATAATAACTGACACATAACGTAGCAGTGAATTCAGTACACTTTTCGTATTGGTAATGCCTTTAAAGGTGTAGCAACTCAATTGACGTTTCTTTATCAGTTTCGTCATCTTGTTTTTAAATTCTACGTCATCCTCGTAGCCATCTACAGGGAAAATATCTACATAGATTCCCATATTCGAATCGATGCGAACATCTTCTTCTAGCAAGTAGGTATGGTTATCCTGCACTTTCATGAAGGGATAGACATAGTTGAGATTGTTTTTATAAGACATGACCTCGTAACGTTCATCAGGGTTAGCGATAAGGTAGTCTTGCAATTTTTCATAATCTTCTCGTAACATGCAGATATCCATGTCATCATCCCAAGGGATAAATCCTTGATGGCGAACAGCACCAATTAGACTTCCATATGCTAAGAAATACTTGACACCAATTTTCTGACAAACTTCATGAATATACTCCATGATTCCAAGTTCCATCTGTTGAATTTCATTGATATCTGTTACTTCTTGGTACCGAACTCCTTCATCCCGTTTGCAGACTACGAGTCCATAGCCAATCGCTAGCCAGAAGATGATATTAATAAAGTTGGTTGAATACATAATCTGACTTTCAAATAATTGACCAAACAAGATACCAAAGAATAGGATCATGATCAATTTATCAGTATTTTTCTTGGAAACAATCAAATACGTTAAAAAGCGCTTGATGACATAAGCCAGTACAAAAAGGAAGGATACCAAACCTAGAACTCCCGAACTGACAAATATGGTCACAAAAATGTTATGGAAATTCCCACCAATAAGGGAGTTTTGAATCTCAAATTTACTGAAATATTCTGTGTAGTAATCTGGAACATTTCGTACACCATAACCAAAAATTGGTTTGGCACTTCCCATCTTGATGGCATTTTTCCAGATATAGGTTCTACCACTTGGTGTTGTTTCGATCAGATGGAGCTCACCGTTTTTCTTAGTAACAGATGAATCTGTCTCAGCATAGGATTGTCCATTGTTTAAATCTAAGACAGTCGCAGTTTCAGATGAGATATAGATTGAAGTTACATAGCTTAATCCAATATTAGTTGCAGCAATCAGCAAACCAGCAACTATAAAAGTGAGGAATCGTTTAACGATACTCCCTCTAGTAGCAAAGAAACTATAGAGTCCAATCATGAGAAGTAAAGAAAGTAAGGCTCCTCGACTTTGCATCGTAGCAAAGTAAACGAATTGAATCACATTATTCAGTTTAAGATAAACAGAATATTTACTTCCTTTATGGATCAAATACATAGCCAAAATAATGCTAATGTATGAAAATATCGCACTAGCATTTGGATTGACAATCCCCCACAGACGTCCATTCATGACACCATAGTAATAAGATTGTTCACCAATCTTAAATAGGATAAGGACTCTACTTACCAATAAACCAAACGCAAAAATTGCTGAAGAAAAAGATACAATTTGAACCGTATAGGCAATCCAGTCAAATAATTTTTTAAGTTGCCCTGATTGTAACATGGTAAATAATAAAACATAGGTTACCATGAAGAGGATTTCAATCACATTTCCAATCAGATGTCCAGAGCGATTGAAAATAGCTGATAGCAGATGACTTCCAGCTAAGAGTCCAAATAAGGATAGAAATTTGCGATCTACCGTGATTTCTTTCCACTTAAACAATAAGGTATAGCAAATATAAAGCACTACAATTGCTGATAATCCCTTGTAGAGGGGATTTGCTATCTTATAAACCAGTGAACTCATACTTAAAATAGAAATGAAAACAAATAGATACGCAATCCATAGTTTTGATTTTTCAAAGTATTCATCCATTTTTGAAAAATTCATTTTCAACTCCTTCTCATGATATTAGTTTTTCAATCCAACAATTTTCTTATATAGCCATGGAGAAATGACAAGTGATAGGATCGCTACCTTGCGAAAAGTAGTGAAATAAGCATCCTTCCATATTTCGCGTCGGTGCTGAACAATCCAAGTTCTCAGCTCGGCTTTCTCCTTTTGATACTCTTCACGTGAAGTAAAGATAATTTTATCGTAAACTGTGATGTACGACCAACATTCTCTATTTATTAATTCGTATTTTAAATTAGGGAAGGCTTGTGAAACTTGAGCAATTATTTGCTGATAAACTTCTATCGTGTCAAATACATGTCGATTAACAGATGTTGTTGCACTTCCCTCACGGTGATCATAATAATAAACAGGTTTGTCAATAAATACGCAACTGCATCTTGTCTTTAGTAGCAATTCAGTTAAAAATAGAGCATCTTCAGCTAGGTGATAATTGGTATTAAACTTTTCATCCGCAAGCAGGTCTCTCTTAAACAGTTTTGCGACTGGAAAAAATGATGTTCTGGTAGTCATCAGTAGTTCCTTCATGGTTTCTTCTGTTGACCAGAGTTCTGTTTTTCCAGAATGTGGAGGTAGGTCTATTACAATGCCATTTTTGATATGGTGTAGAGGAGCAATTACAAAGCCTACATTCAACCCTTCAACTGCACTTAATAAAGTAGCTAGGTAATCTTGGGTAACGAAATCATCGCTATCAATAAAGGTAACCCAAGAACCCGTCGCTAGCTGAATTCCCATATTTCTAGCATTTGAAACTCCAGCATTCTCGATATGATAAACCTTGATATTCTCATACTGAGATGCTAAGTGATCACAGATCTGTCCACTGGAATCAGTAGAACCATCATTAATTAGGATTAACTCAAAATGGGTATAAGTCTGTTGAAGAATCGACTCCACACATCGCTCCAGATAGGCTTCTACATTGTAGACTGGAACGATAACGCTTATTTTTTCTCCCATCATGCTCCATATTCTCCCTTGTACTCTGTGTAGCTCTTGTCCATGTCTGCTATAATAGCATCATGATGCGGTACTTGCTTGTCCGCTGGCGGCGGTGTCATATAGTCCCCAAAAGCAGTGCTGAGATAGGCATCATAGCCGACTGGGATGGGCATCTCAGTTCCTTCAAATGGCAAGAAAAGATTGTCTTCAAAGGTTGCGATTGGGTATTTGTTTCGCATGTAGCCAGGACCTGAGCATAATTCCGTAATTCCATCGCTCTCAGCCAGACCATACTTGGTCATTTCTTTTTCAGCTTTTTTCCAAATGCGATAACGTAGAGATTTTGGAGTCATGCCGAGTAAGATACGACTTCCCCATTTCATGACTGTACCATGCTTTTCTGGGATAGTTTGCGCACAAAAGAGTGAATAAATCAGGGCCCAACGAACTTGTTTCTTACGCTCAGCTGGATTTTTAGGATAATAATCCAAAGGTAAAACATCCAAGGCCAAACCGTGTGGCAAATCCAAATCCTTCTGATAAGGCTTGATACAAGTGGTTTCCTTATCACGAATGGTAATAAAAAGGTTACGGTCTACAAAATCTTTGTTACTCTTTGACAAGAAATAACGCTCATCTGCATAACGAGGCCACAGTTCTGCTAATTTTTCATAGTCCTTACGTGGCATGAAAAAGTCTAGATCATCATCCCAAGGAATGAAACCTTTGTTACGTAGGGCACCAATGGCTCCTCCACCACAGAGATAGCACAACAAATCATGTTCTTTACAAAATGCGACGAAATATTCAGCCATTTCCAGACTACGAGCCTGAATCGCTTTCAAATCACTCATGTCTCTCCTCTTCTGTCCAATAACGAGTTATATCGTTTTATTATACCATAAAAAAGTCCTAAAAATCCATCAGATACTAAGAAAAATCAAAGCCTAAACCACTTTTTCACTGGTGATTCAAACTTTGATTTTTTTATCGTATTCTATCTCATTCCCATTTGGGCGAGTTTGGTCTGGTATTTATTTTGATCAACTAGAAGTCCTTGTCCACCATAGATATCATAAGCGTCCACCCAGTCACCAAGTTCTGGGATGGTGAGTCTTTCAATGCCATTTTGAGCACCTTCTAGGACAGATAAGCCATTGGTCAACAAGAAGCTATATGGTAGATTTGTTGATGTCATGCCAAAGACTTTTCCAAGTGCCTCTGATCCCGTAAAGAGCTTGGTTGGATCTTTGATTTGCTCAAGAACTGCTGACATGACTTGTTGCTGACGTTTGGTTCGGCCATAGTCTCCCTCATCATCATCACGGAAGCGAGCATAGTTCAGCAAGGTGGACCCATTCATCTGCTGTTTTCCAACTTTGATAGTTTGAGTTGGGGACTCTGTCTCTGTTGCATGAAGGTCATCTCCAACTGTGGCTTCTGTCAAAGGTTGACCATTCAATGTTGAGAATTGAGCATCAATCGTTACTCCGTCAGGGAAGAGGGTATCAATGGCTGTTGCAAAAGCCTGGAAGTCGACCAGGGCATAGTACTTAATATCCAAATCAAAGTTGTCTTTTAGAACCTTGCGGACCATTTCAGCACCTTTTTGCCCTTCTTGTTCCCCAAGTTCATAAGCAACATTGAGTTTGTTATCCGTCTGTTTCTGGCCATTTACAATCTTACTGTACCCATCGATATAAACTAAGTTGTCACGCATAAAGCTGACTAGCTTGATCTTCTTATCCGATCCACTGACATTTAGTACCATGATTGTGTCGGTACGGGTCTCCGCACTATTTTGACCGATACGGCCATCTGTCCCCATGACTAAAATATTCACACCATCTTTGGTATCCTGACCGTTAAAGACCTCTACTTGAGCCGCCTTGGCGTCAGCTGGCTTATTTGTTGGATTGGCTGCTGACTGGAATCCTCGAAGAAACATAAAAATCATCCCTGCAAGCACGCATGTAATCAACAGCAAGAACCAAGTCAGTATTCGTTTAAAGCGAATTCTTCTCTTTTTCTTTTTGACTTTAGGTTGAGGAGCTCCCTTTTCACGTTTCTTAGACCGGCTTCTACTGCCATAAGTCGGAAGATCAATATCTCTACCCCAAGTTTCTTCTTTTTCTTCTTGGTGGAAATGGTGAACTTCAGACTTGGGACCTGCCATTTTCTGTTGCAGATAATCAAACTCCCTCCGTTCACGGTCGTTGAGGTAATGGATATTTTTGAAGAGATAGTCATAACGTAACTGCTCGTGATGACTTAAAGGATTTTCTTTGCTCATTGACTCTCCTTTTCTATATCAGTTATGGTAAAAATCGGGTAGGTTCCCAGTATCTTGTGCTGGATTCCAATGGCTTCTAGTTCTTGTCTGGCAAAATGAACCAGTTCTTTGTCACTATAGTCTACATCGATAATGAAAAAGTATTCTCCCAAGGCTGTTTTAAGGGGGCGACTTTCAATCTTTGTTAAGTCAATCCCTCTCCAAGCAAAGGTCGAAAGTGCCTTGTAAAGAGCACCAGGTAAGTTGTCTGGTAAGGTCAAGGCCAAACTCATTTTTTCAGCTTGCGAGTTCAAAGGAATCTTCGGTATCTCTGCCCCTAACACCCAAAAACGTGTGAAATTGGCTTCCATTTCCTGAATATCCTCGGCAATTAATTCCAAGCCATATTCTTCAGCTGAACTTTTAGGAGCAATAGCTGCATAAGGCTGATCTGGATGTTCCGAAATAAAGCGGGCCGCATAGGCTGTACTAGCAGTCACCTCGATTTGAGCCTCTGGATAGTGTTCATCGATGAATTTTTTTCCCTGAGCCAGAGCCTGAGGATGAGAAAAAATTTTCTCAATTTTTGACTGACCTGGAACTGCCATCAGCTGCTGGTGAATGGATTGAACGATTTCTGCCACTGCTTGGATGCGAGCCTGGTGAAAAAGGTAATCCAAACTTTCATGGACACTACCTTCAATGGAGTTTTCAACTGGTACCACAGAATAGTCCACCAAGCCCTGTTCATAGGCCTTGATAACATCTGTGATATTGGCAAAGGCATGCAATTCCTCTTTGGGAAAGGCTGTCTGCACAACATGATGCGAAAAAGATCCCTTGGGACCTAGATAGGCAATTTTCATCTCAGTTCCTCTATAATTTCCTCTGGGCTTAACTTGGTCACATCCAAAACCCGACTGGCTACTTCCTCATACCAAGCTTGTCTTTCATGGAAAATAGCTGCTAGTTCTTCCTTACTATTATTTAGAAACAGCGGGCGCTGATTGTCCTTATCAGCTGCGATACGTTGGTAGAGGGTTTCAAAATCTGCTTTTAGGTAGATGTTATCAGGATTGGTTTTGAGCAAGTCACGATTTCTCTGAGAAATGACAACTCCTCCGCCAGTTGACACAACTCGGTCCGTTTTTAGTAAGTCAGCTAGGACTTCTGACTCTACTTGACGAAAGGCATCTTCTCCCTTTTCAGTGAAAAAATTCGCAATGGACATGCCCAAACGTTCCTCGATTAAGGCATCCATATCGATGTAGACTGGGTCCAATCCTCTAGCGATTGTCGATTTGCCTGCCCCCATAAATCCGAGTAATACCTTAGCCATGAATCAAAGTCTCCAAATCATCAAAGAAGCTAGGATAGCTGGTATTGATGGCTTCAGCACGGTCAAGCTCCACTTCTCCATCCGCAACCAAGAGGGCTGCGATGGCTGTCATCATGCCGATACGGTGGTCACCAAAAGTATTGACTCTAGCACCGTGAAGGGCTGATTTCCCTTTGATAATCATTCCATCTGCTGTAGGAGTAATATCTGCTCCCATGCTATTTAGGGCGTCTGCCACCACCTGGATGCGATCTGTTTCCTTGACCTTGAGTTCCTCAGCATCCTTGATAACTGTTACACCTTGGGCTTGAGTCGCTAGAAGGGCAATAATAGGCAATTCATCAATCAAACGTGGAATCAAGGCACCACCAATCTCTGTTCCTTTCAAGTCTGAAGACTCAACAGTTAAGGTTGCAGATTTAGCGACTGGATCGATTCCAGTTATTTCCAATTTTCCACCCATGGCGCGAATGACATCAATAATACCAGTACGCGTCTCATTGATGCCTACATTCTGCAGCACCACACGAGAGTTTGGAACAATCAAACCTGCGACCAACCAAAAGGCTGCACTGGAAATATCTCCTGGAACAACTACCTTTTGTCCGATCAGTTTTTGTGGTCCTTGAACTGTGATTTTCTTGCCATCCACACTTAAATGGCCACCAAATTGTTGCAACATATCTTCGGTGTGGTTACGAGTACATTCTTTCTCGATAATAACGGACTCCCACTGAGCCTGCAAGGCTGCAAATATCAAGGCAGACTTGACTTGCGCAGAGGCGATTGGCAACTCATAGTGAATCGGTTTTAAATTTTTCGTCCCTTTTAGGCGAAGAGGGGGGAGGTCTCGCTCTGTTTGCCCCGAAATGCTAACGCCCATTTTTTTCAATGGAATCGTCACACGGTCCATAGGACGTTTAGAAAGACTATCATCTCCAAACATCTCTACTTCGAAGTCTGCACCAGCAAGAACACCTGAGATCAGGCGAATTGAGGTGCCAGAATTTCCCATATCCAAGGCGTTTTGCGGAGCTTTTAAGCCATCCATGCCCACACCTTGAATGGTAATCACACCGTCTGTATCCTCAATTTCAACACCAAGGTCACGAAAAACCTGCATGGTTGAAAGTACATCCTCTCCACGCAAAATATCATAAACCTTAGTCTCGCCCTCAGCCAAACTTCCAAAAATAATCGAACGATGGCTAATAGACTTGTCACCTGGAACCCGGATACTGCCATGTAAGTGGCGAATGTTTGTTTTTAGTTTCATAGTTGACCTCATACTTGCAATACTTTTTCTTATTTTATCACAAAAAAGCCAGAAATTCCTGAAATTTCTGGCTTTTATACAGATAAAATACTATTTCAATAATTCTGAAACAGGTTCAAAGACAATTTTTTCAATGTCTGAAAGGTAAATAGATAATTGTTGCTGTTTGGCAAAGAAATCTGACAAAAGAGCGTTCTCTTGGATTTGCTTGCTGAAAGACTGCATCTTTTCTTTGAAAGAAGCATCTGGCATTTGTCCTGTTTGCGCCATGACTTGGATTTCTTGTTGGAAAGCGAGATAGTCTGCAAAAATCTTGCTAGCTTGTTCATCAGCTTGGATGGCATCTTTGGCTGCCTTAACTGCCTTGTATTCTGGTAATTCGCGTAACCCGCGACTGAGTTGATTTGCACTATCGTAAATATTTGACATGATTTTCTCCTTATTTGATGACGACTGTGTAGTCCGTATTTTCTGTAATTAAGCGCTCAGCTCGTTCCAAATCTTGAGCATTTTTAAATGAAATTTGTAGAATCCCGTGAACATCTTCACGGTTTTCTTCGTTGATGTGGATGTTGACCAAGGAAGTTCCACGTAGCAATTCCAAAATCCGCAAGATGACATCTTCTTCATCGGGAACGTCGACATAGAGGTCGTAAGAACTATCCACACCACCACGTTTATGGATTTCCATGGCCTGACGTTTCTCACGCGCTTGGTTGAAAAAGTTCCAGATTTGCTCTTCATCTCCCTTGCTAATGGCTTGTCCAACCTCATCTAGGCGCTCCTTGAAATCCGCAATTCGATCTAGAATAGTCTCACGATTGGACAATAGAATAGAAGTCCACATACCTGGCTCGCTTTCCGCAATGCGAGTCATATCTCGAAAACCACCCGCAGCAAAGCGTCTCGCCAGTTCATGTTCTTCAGCATAACTAGCAGTTTGTTCCATCAAGCCTGATGCTAAGATATGCGGAAAATGGCTAATCTGAGAAGTCACTCGATCATGCTCCTTGGCATCAATCTCGATAAAACGAGCATGAAGGCCTGAAAGCAGATCCTTCATTTCCTCAAGTGTGTCAGGACTTGTCAGGCTCGAAGGTGTGAAGATATAGTAGGCATTTTCAAAGAGATTAACATCCGCAGAGGCAGCCCCTGTCTTGTGGCTACCAGCCATGGGATGGGCCCCGACAAAGCGAACAGGATTGCCAGCTAAATATTCCTCCGCCGCATCCACGATGGCTGACTTAGTTGAGCCTGCATCCGAGATAATGATGCCTTCTTTCAAGTCTAAATCTGCCAACTCCTTAATAAAAGCAATGGTCTGTTTGATTGGTAAGGTCAAGATGATGACGTCTGCTAGGGGAGCGAAACTGGCAAAATCATCCGTCGCACGGTCAATCATGCCTTTTTTCAAGGCAATGTCTCTCGAAGCCTGACTGCGATTATAACCCAAAATTTCATAATCCGGATGATCACGCTTGATACCGAGCGCCATCGAAGCACCAATCAAACCGAGACCCGCGATATAGATGGTTTTTGCCATAAGGACTCCTTAATAGTTCTTTGTATAGTCTCGGTGCTTGGCAACTGCCTCTTTTAATTCTTCAAGATTATCTGATGAGAATTTTTCAAGAATTTCTTGTGCCAGAACCGTTGCTAAAACAGCTTCCATGACCACACCTGCAGCTGGGAGGGCGGTCGGATCACTTCTCTCCACGGTTGCCTTGTAAGGTTCGTGGGTTTCGATATCCACACTCATAAGTGGTTTGTAAAGAGTGGGAATAGGTTTCATAACACCACGGACAACGATGGGCTGACCATTGGTCATACCACCTTCAAAACCACCCAGATTATTGGTACGACGAGTATAGCCGTCTTCTTTAGACCAGAGAATTTCATCCATAACTTGGCTTCCTTTGCGGTAACCAGCTTCAAATCCAAGACCAAATTCCACCCCTTTAAAGGCATTGATAGAGACAACTGCCTGAGCCAATCGTGCATCCAATTTTCTGTCCCATTGGACATAGGAACCAAGACCAACTGGAACGCCTCCGACAACTGTCTCCACAACTCCACCGATGGTATCACCGTCACGCTTAATTTGGTCAATATAGTCCTTGATTTCCTGTTCCCGCTCTTGGTTGACAATAGAAACTTCAGACTGGGCAGCTCGTTCCTTAATCTCAGCGACTGTTAGATTTTCAGGTACATCGATTTCCTTACCACCAAAGACCACGACATGGTTAGCAATCTCCATATCTAGCTCAGCTAAGAGACGTTTAGCTACTGCCCCAACTGCAACTCGCATGGTGGTTTCACGGGCAGATGATCGCTCCAAGGAATTTCGCAAGTCATCAAAACGGTACTTGATGCCCCCAACCAAATCGGCATGTCCTGGGCGAGGATGAGTGATTTTCCGCTTGCTTTTCAGGCGGTCTTCAATGTCCTCCGCAGACATGATATCCAGCCATTTCTGGTGGTCCTTATTGATAACATCCATGGTAATCGGAGCCCCTGTCGTTTTCCCGTGGCGAACGCCCGATGTAAAAACAACCTGGTCACTCTCAATCTTCATACGACCACCACGACCGTAGCCACCCTGACGGCGTTTCAGATCCTCATTGATATCCTCAGCTGTCAAAGGAAGTCCAGCTGGAATTCCTTCAATAATAGCCGTCAGTCGGGGGCCGTGTGATTCTCCTGCAGTTAAATATCTCATACGTTCTCCTTATTTTACCAAGTAGTCTTTCATCTCTTCCAGAGAAACTGGGTGAATGGTCGCTGAACCAAGCTCTGGTACCAAGACCAATTTCAAGGTGTTGCCACGTGCTTTCTTGTCATGAGTCAAAGTCTGATAAAGCTTGTCAACATCCCAGTTCTCATAGTCAACAGGCAAACCAAATTTCTGGCACATCTCTGTGATAGATTGGGTAATACCAGCTGGCATGAGGCCTTTTCCCTCAGCAACCTTAGAAATCTGCACCATACCCATAGCCACAGCCTCACCATGCATGACCCTGCCATAACCAGCAGTCGCTTCAATAGCATGGCCAATAGTGTGTCCAAAGTTGAGGTAAAGCCGAACACCGTTATCCAACTCATCCTCAACCACCATCTTGCGCTTCACCTGACAAGAATGTTCAATCAAAGTCTCTGCATGCTCCAGAATGCTCTCTACAGAACCATCCAGCTCCGTCAAGAGAGCCCAAAGTTCTGGATCCTCAATCAAGCCATACTTGATAACCTCTCCCATCCCTTCAATCAACTCTCTTTTCCCAAGAGTTTTAAGGACAAGCGGGTCAATCAGAACCCCATCTGGTTGGGTAAAGGTACCCACCATATTTTTAGCAAATGGAGTATTGACACCTGTCTTACCACCGATAGAAGAATCAACCTGGGCTGTCAAACTAGTCGGAATCTGAACAAAGTGAATGCCTCGCATATAGGTAGAGGCTACGAAACCAGCCAGATCCCCAACGACACCACCACCAAGAGCCACGATCCCATCGCTACGAGTCAGACCTTGCTTGACTAGAAATTCATAGACCTTCTGAACAGTTGTTAAATTCTTTCGTTCTTCGCCTTCTAAAAAGTCAAAAACAGTTACCTGAAAACCAGCATCTTCTAGGCTGAGTTTAACCTTCTCTGCATAGAGAGAAGCTACATGGTTGTCGGTTACGATAACCACTTTTTGTGGTTGCCAGAGTTCTCGCAACCATTGACCAGCCTGAGCCAGACAACCTTTTTCAATCTGAATATCATAAGGATGATGCGGAATATCGATTCTGATTTTCATAGTAGGATCTCCTTTTCACTATTTATATTTTTCTGTTAAGGACTGCCAAATTTCTTCTGTCGGCATTTCTTTACCTGTCCACAGTTGAAAAGCTTCAGCAGCTTGATAGAGCAACATTCCCAGACCATTGACAGCTGGATTGCCCTGGCTTCTAGCCCATTTCAAAAATGGTGTCTCAAAAGGTTGGTAAATGATATCTGCGACCAAGAGAGCCTCTGGCAAATTGATACTTTCTGGAACTGGCGACGACTGGCCATCCATCCCTACACTGGTCGCATTGACGAGCAGGTCCGACTCGGCAATCCTTGATTGCAGTTCAGAAAGATCTTCTAAAGCATACAAGTCCACTTTAAAACCTGTTTGCTCCTGCAACTTGTCTAGGTAAGGTCTTGTTTTTTCCATAGAAGCTGAACGTACAAAGACCGAAATCTGACTGACCCCATCCAAAATAGCTTGTGCCAAGATTGATTTGGCCGCACCACCTGCACCCAGAAGGGTCATTTTCTTATCTGAGATTGTAAAAGAAGGCAAGCTCTTAAAGAATCCCTTGCCATCTGTATTATATCCAATTAAAGTGCCATTATGATTAACAACCGTATTAACCGCCCCAATCAAACGAGCCTCATCACTCAACTCATCCAGATAAGGAATCACTTGCTCCTTGTAAGGCATAGACAGGTTGATGCCAAACATCTGGTAACGGCGAATATTGGCGACTGTTTCTGCCAAATCACCCGCTTCAATCTCCCAAGCTACATAGGCACCATTAATAGCTGTCGCCTCAAAGGCCCTATTGTGGATAAAGGGCGAAATAGAGTGTTTGATGGGATTGGCAACAACTGCAGCTAAACGTGTATAGCCATCAAGCTTCATCCAAAATCTCCCTGATTTTCTTCATGTTTGATAGCGAAATCTGACCTGGGGCACTCGCTTCATCCAGACTAGCAAATGACCAACTCGAACCCGTCACATCTGAAGTAATGCGTGATACCTTGCCCATTTTCCCCATGGAAATGGTCACGTACTCTTGCTCAGGATTGAGTGTTTTAAATCCTCGAGTGTAATTCATCAGGTCTAAAACATCCTGCTCCGTATGAGCCATAACTGATACCTTGACCACTTTCGGAGAGAGACTGGTCAACTCAGACAAAATTTCCATCATGTTTTCAGGTGTCTCCTGGAAATTATGGTAACTCAAAACAAGATTTGGAAAATCCAACATTTCCTCAAAAACGTCCTTGTAGCTGAAATACTCAAAATCTACATAATCCGGCTGATAAAGCTGAGTAACTTCCTTAATGATTTGAACATACTCTTCTGAGGAAAGTTCGATTTCTCCTCCCTCAGCGCGGGTCCGAAGGGTAAAGACAAGTTCGCGTCCTGCAAATTTCTCAAAGATAGCGGGTGCTACCTGTAAAATAGCGTCCTTTGTAAGAAAGTCCGCACGCCACTCAATGATATCGGCATCTTCATACCTAGTGGCATCCAGTTCTTGCGCTTCTTCTAAACTTCTTGGCATTACTGAAACGATTAATTTCATCTACTAACCTTCATACTAATCACCTTGAGGTAATTACTGCTTTCATCTTTTTTATTATAGGCAAAGTCTGCTGGAAGTCCGTATTGGTTCAAGACCTGATACCTTCTTCCTGCAAAACCTTTATCAATTTGTTCTGTAAATTTCTGGCGGGAAACATTGGCAGCATTGGTACTGGCAATGATAATCCCTCCCGGATTTAAAATCTCTAGACTCTGGGAAATCAACTTGTGATAGTCCTTAGCTACAGAGAATGTTTGTTTTTTATTGCGGGCAAAGCTTGGCGGATCAAGAACAATCACATCATAGGTCAAGCCTTTTCGCTTGGCATACTTGAAGTACTCAAAGACATCCATAACGATAAAACGATGATTGTCCGTGCTGAGTCCATTTGCCTGAAAATGAGCTTCTGACAGCTCTCTAGACCGTTTGGCCAAGTCGACAGAAGTCGTCTCACTCGCGCCTCCCATAGCTGCAGCAACTGAAAAGGCAGCCGTATAGGAGAACATATTGAGCAAGGATTTGCCCATGGCTAGACCGTCAACCAGACTCCCACGAACCTCATGCTGGTCTAGGAAAATCCCTGTCATCAAGCCATCATTCATAAAGACTTGATAGAGCACGCCATTCTCAAGAACAGTAAAGTAATCTGGCGCTTCCTCACCATAAACATAGGCAGACTCGTAGTCTAGACCTTTAAAACGAATCTTTTCATAAGCCCCCAAGACCTCAGGGAAAACTTCCTTAAAAGCATTTATGATCAGCACACGAATCTGGTAAACAAAGGAATTGTACCAAGAAAAGACAGCATAATCTCCATAGAGATCAACAGTCAGACCACCAAAACCATCCCCCTCTTGGTTAAAAAGGCGAAAGGCAGTGGTCAAGTCATCTTGATAATAAGGCTTTCTAGCTTCCTTGGCCTTACGAAACAGGATTTCAAAAAAGGCTTGATTGAAACGAACCTTTTCCTTGCTGATGAACCAGCCGATTCCTTTATTCTGTTGAGAAAGATAGGCGCTCCCTAAAAACTTCCCGTCTTGACTAAGAACTTCTACTGCCTGATCCGTCAGTTCAATATCTGTTAAATCACTTGCTTCCAAAAGAACTAGACCCTTAGCTAGCTTTTTTTCAACACATCTGCTGACCCTAATTCTATTCATAGCTACTATTATAGCAAATTTTGTGACAATTCTCAAAAAAGAAACCGTTTAACCATATGTACTTTAGTTTACTGAGTGTCATTTTTGTTAAAATAAGTATATGCCATTTACTTTTCCACCAAAACATCCTTTCCCTTATAATGGAAAGAGAGATTCTATTCGCTAAAAATAGACAATTTCAGAAATGAGTATAGAATCTTGCGCAAACGTTTGCCTAGTTCTAAACTTTATGGTAAAATAAAACACAACATTGATAAGCAAGAGGAAAAACAATGCAAAATCAGACACTTATGCAATACTTTGAATGGTATTTGCCTCACGACGGCCAACACTGGACGCGACTGACAAATGACGCAGAGCACCTAGCAAACCTTGGCATCAGCCATGTCTGGATGCCACCTGCCTTCAAGGCAACCAACGAAAAAGATGTCGGCTATGGTGTTTACGATCTTTTTGACCTAGGTGAATTTCACCAAAAAGGGACTGTCCGTACCAAGTATGGGTTTAAAGAAGATTATCTTCAAGCCATTCAAGCCCTAAAGGCGCAGGGAATTCAACCTATGGCCGATGTGGTGCTCAATCACAAGGCTGCTGCCGATCATATGGAAGCCTTTCAGGTTATTGAAGTGGATCCTGAGGATCGTACCGTTCAACTAAGCGAGCCCTTTACTATCAATGGCTGGACTCACTTTACTTTCGATGGTCGCCAAGATACCTACAATGACTTCCACTGGCACTGGTACCACTTTACAGGTACAGACTACGATGCCAAACGCCGTAAGTCTGGTATTTACCTGATCCAGGGGGACAATAAAGGTTGGGCCAACGAGGAATTGGTCGATAACGAAAACGGTAACTACGACTACCTCATGTATGCCGACCTAGACTTTAAGCACCCTGAAGTCATCCAAAACATCTATGACTGGGCTGACTGGTTCATGGAAACGACTGGTGTAGCTGGTTTCCGTTTGGATGCCGTTAAGCACATCGACTCCTTCTTTATGGGCAATTTCATTCGTGATATGAAGGAAAAATACGGTCAAGATTTCTATGTTTTTGGGGAATTTTGGAACCCAGACAAGGAAGACAATCTAGACTATCTCGAGAAAATAGAAGAACGTTTTGACCTTGTCGATGTTCGCCTCCACCAGAACCTCTTTGAAGCTAGCCATGCTGGAGCAAGTTACGACCTTCGTAACATTTTCACAGATAGCTTGGTTGAACTAAAACCCGATAAGGCTGTGACCTTTGTAGACAACCACGATACCCAACGAGGACAGGCCCTCGAATCGACTGTTGAAGAATGGTTTAAACCAGCAGCCTATGCCCTTATTCTATTACGTCAAGATGGGCTTCCATGTATCTTTTACGGAGATTATTATGGCATTTCAGGGCAATTTGCTCAACAAGATTTCAGAGAAGTTCTTGACCGTCTCCTAGCCATCCGAAAAGACTTGGCTTATGGAGAGCAAACAGACTACTTTGACGATGCCAACTGTATCGGTTGGGTTCGTTCAGGCGCTGAAAACCAATCCCCGATCGCTGTCCTTATCTCAAATGACCAAGAAAACAGCAAATCCATGTTTGTCGGTCAAGAATGGGCTGAGCAGACTTTTGTTGATCTCCTTGAAAATCATCCAGCACAAGTTACAATCAATGCTGAAGGGTATGGAGAATTTCCAGTAGCAGCGGGTTCAGTCAGTGTCTGGGCAACAAAATAAACCTATCAGTTACAAGTCAAATCCAAGCGGATTTGGCTTTTTAAGTAGGCAAAAAGACCTACCCAAATGGATAGATCTTTATTGTCTTACAATTTACCTGCTACTGCATCCAAGAGTTCTTGAATTTTCGCTTGGTTGCTTCCTCCTGCCATGGCCATGTCTGGTTTACCACCACCACGTCCATCAACGATTGGAGCCAATTCTTTTACCAAATTACCTGCGTGGATGTCTTTGCTCTTGCTAGCTACAAGAACGTTGACTTTGTCACCGATGGCTGCAACTAGGACAAGCACATCAGAGTAGTCTTTTTGTTTCCAGTTATCCGCAAAGGTACGAAGGGCGCCTGCATCTGATACAGAAACTTGGCTTGCAATGTAACGGTGACCGTTGACTTCCATCACATCCTTGAAGACATCGCCTGCGGCTGCGGCTGCGGCTTTTTCTTTCAATTCTGCATTTTCTTTTTGAAGCTGACGGAGTTGTTCTTGAAGCCCTTCAACCTTATGAGGAACTTCCTTGAGTTGAGGGGCTTTCAAGGTTGATGCGACGGCTTTCAAAGCGTCTTCTTGTTCGCGATAAGCTTCAAAGGCTTCCTTACCAGTTACTGCCAAGATACGGCGAGTTCCTGATCCGATTCCTTCTTCTTTGACAATCTTGAAGAGACCAATCTCAGAAGTGTTGCCAACGTGGGTACCACCACAAAGTTCCACTGAGTAGTCACCAATCGTAACAACACGAACTTCCTTACCGTATTTCTCACCAAAGAGGGCCATAGCTCCCATTTCTTTAGCAGTGTCAATATCTGTCTCAACAGTTTCTACAGCAATTGCTTCCCAGATTTTCTCATTGACTTGCTGTTCAATGGCGCGCAACTCTTCAGGAGTTACAGCTTGGAAGTGAGTGAAGTCAAAGCGAAGGAATTCTACTTCGTTCAGAGATCCTGCTTGTGTCGCATGGTGTCCAAGGATATTGTGAAGGGCCGCATGGAGCAAGTGAGTCGCAGTGTGGTTTTTCATGACACGGTGACGACGATTGCTGTCAATAGCCAAGGTGTATTCTTGGTTCAAAGCAAGAGGAGCAAGAACTTCAACAGTATGAAGAGCTTGGCCATTTGGTGCTTTTTGAACATCTATCACAGTAGCCACGACATTTCCAGCAGCGTCCAAGATTTGACCGTGGTCAGCTACTTGTCCACCCATTTCAGCATAGAATGGAGTTTCCGCAAAGATAAGAGAGGCAGTTCCTTCAGAAACAGCTTCTACTTCTGCATTGTCAGCCACGATAGCCACCAACTTAGAAGGCAATTGGCTGGCATTATAGTTGAAGACACTTTCCACTGTAATGTTTTGGAGGGTTTCATTTTGCATTCCCATTGAGCCACCCTTAACAGCAGACGCACGCGCACGTTCTTGTTGCTCTTTCATGGCTGCTTCAAAACCTTCACGGTCTACAGTCATACCAGCTTCTTCAGCGATTTCTTCTGTCAACTCAACTGGAAATCCATATGTATCGTAGAGTTTGAAGACATCTTGCCCCGCGATAACGTTTTGACCTTTGGCTTTCAAGTCAGCTACGATGGTTTCTGCAAAGTGTTGACCTGAGTGAAGGGTACGGGCAAATGACTCTTCTTCGCTCTTAACGATTTTTTCGATAAAGTCACGTTTTTCAAGCACTTCTGGATAGTAGCTTTCCATGATTTTTCCAACAGTTGGAACGAGTTTGTAAAGGAAAGGCTCGTTGATACCCAATTTTTGACCGTGCATAGAAGCACGACGGAGCAAACGACGAAGAACATAACCACGACCTTCATTTCCAGGAAGGGCACCATCACCGATGGCAAATGAAAGGGAACGGATGTGGTCAGCGATGACCTTGAAGCTCATGTTGTCGCCATCTTGTTCATAAACCTTACCAGACAATTTCTCAACTTCACGAATGATCGGCATGAAGAGGTCAGTTTCAAAGTTGGTCTTAGCCCCTTGGATAACAGCCACCAAACGCTCCAAACCAGCGCCCGTATCAATGTTCTTATGTGGTAATTCCTTGTACTCGCTACGAGGAACAGCAGGATCGGCGTTAAATTGTGACAAAACGATGTTCCAGATTTCGATGTAACGATCGTTTTCGATATCTTCTGCAAGCAGGCGAATACCGATGTTTTCTGGATCAAATGCTTCTCCTCGGTCAAAGAAGATTTCTGTATCAGGTCCAGAAGGCCCCGCACCGATTTCCCAGAAGTTGTCTTCGATTGGAATCAAGTGGCTAGGATCCACTCCTACTTCAATCCAGCGGTTGTAAGAATCTTTATCGTCTGGATAGTAGGTCATGTACAGTTTTTCAGCAGGAAAATCAAACCATTCTGGGCTTGTCAAAAGCTCATAAGCCCAAGTGATGGCTTCGTCACGGAAGTAATCTCCGATAGAGAAGTTCCCCAACATTTCAAACATAGTATGGTGGCGCGCAGTCTTCCCTACGTTTTCAATATCGTTAGTACGGATAGCTTTTTGCGCATTGGTAATACGTGGATTTTCAGGGATAATGGTTCCGTCAAAGTATTTCTTAAGGGTTGCTACCCCAGAGTTAATCCACAAAAGAGTTGGGTCATTTACAGGAACCAAGCTGACTGATGGTTCGACAGAGTGGCCTTTACTTGCCCAGAAATCAAGCCACATTTGGCGAACTTGAGCACTAGATAGTTGTTTCATAATATCTCCTTATTTACTTGTTTAATTTGATTGGCTTTCCAGCATTTCCACATAGTCAATCGCGACACAGAGGGAAATGACTAGGTCTGCATAAGAGTCTTCATAGACGGTTACGGTGTAAGTTGAGGTCAAATGGAAAATCTCTTTCCGAATCTCGGCGACAAGCTGATCACGGTCATCCAGCAATTTGAAATTCAAATCCCAGATATTGCCCTCGATACGAAGCCCTAAATCATCAAACTCATACTTATCTCGCCAGAAGGTCAACTTCTTACGAATGACGAAATTGGAACCGTTTCGTAGCTGAATAGTAAAGCGAGGAAGTAAGGTGAAAAATTCTTTACTAATCTCACTGACTTGCTCACCATAGGCGTCATAAATTGTAAAGGTCTTAGGAATTTGGAAGAAAGAGCCTTCCACCTGATAGTTCACTACTCCCCTATCATCTTTGATATCGAAGCGTTCGCCCCCAAGACGAAACTTTTGTTTCACGAGAAATGTCTTCATAAACACCTCCAAAAATCAAAAGACAAGTCCATATCACGAAGGGCGAAAAACCGCGGTACCACCTTCATTCAATGAACTTGTCATTCTCTTATTCTTATGCAATTGTCTGATTGAGTAGCATGACTTTCTAACTTAGATGGCTCGCAGCACCGCCATTTCTCTGGACTAAGATGACTGAAAATCAATTCTCAACTTTCTTATTATATCGTTTTTTCGAGTTTGAGTCAACTAGGAAAGCTGACCAGAAAGCATAACTCCTACTTCCGATACATTTTAAACTGGAGGAAGAGGTCGCTATATTTTCCTGTCCATTTATGGTCAAACTTCTCATAAACTTCTAGGTTTTTCATGGTATCAGCGTCTGGATAGAAGGACTTGTCTTCTTTGGTCTCCTCTGGGAGCATTTCCTTGGCTGGTAGGTTTGGTGTTGAGTAGCCGACATACTCTGCATTTTTGAGAGCATTTTCGGGTTTCAACATAAAGTTGATAAAGGCATAGGCGGCATCTTGATTTTTCACGGTTTTTGGAATGACCATGTTATCAAACCAGAGATTGCTGGCCTCAGTCGGAACGACATACTTGAGGTTAGGATTTTTCTCCAACATCTGGCTGGCTTCCCCAGAGAAAGTCACACCGATAGCAGCATTGTTCTGGATCATGTAACCCTTCATCTCGTCCGCCACAATGGCCTTGATATTTGGAGTCAGTTTGTAGAGTTTGTCTACTGTCTCTTCCAACTGCTGTGGATCCTTTGAGTTGAGGCTGTAACCGAGCGAGTTAAGTCCGAGTCCCAGCACCTCACGCGCTCCATCAAAGAGCATGATAGAGTTCTTATACTCTGGTTTCCAGAGGTCATCCCAATGCTCAGGAGCCTCCTCTACCATGTTTTCATTATAGACAATTCCCAAGGTCCCCCAGAAATAAGGAATGGAGAATTTATTGCCTGGGTCAAATGACTGGTTGAGGAACTCTGGTCCAATATTTTCGATTCCTTCAATTTTTGAATAATCAAGAGGAACCAAAAGATCTTCATCTTTCATCTTGTTGATCATGTACTCACTTGGGATGGCAATATCATAGGTCGTTCCACCCTGCTTTATCTTGGTATACATGGCTTCGTTAGAATCAAAGGTCTCATACTGGACTTGGATTCCTGTTTCTTCTGTGAATTTCTCCAAAAGTTCGGGATCGATATAGTCCCCCCAGTTGTAGATAACCAGTTTTTGACTATCTCGACTGTTGATTTTACTATCTAGATGATGGGAAATTCCCCACAAGACAAGGATAATCGCTACAATTCCTGCTAAAAATGAATAGAGTTTTTTCATGCTTGCTCCTCCTTCTCACGTGAGATAAAGTAATAACCTACAACTAGGATAATACTAAAGAGAAAGACAAGGGCAGACAGGGCATTGATCTCTAACGAAATCCCCTTACGAGCGCGAGAGTAAATCTCGACTGACAGGGTTGAAAAGCCATTTCCCGTTACAAAGAAAGTCACGGCAAAGTCATCCAGCGAGTAGGTAAAAGCCATGAAATAACCTGCAATGATAGACGGTGTCAGGTAAGGAAGCATGATTTCCTTAAACATTTGAAACTGACTGGCACCTAGGTCATAGGCTGCATGAATCATGTCATCATTCATCTCCTTGAGACGAGGCAAGACCATCAAGACCACGATAGGGATGGAAAAGGCCACGTGACTCGATAGAACCGTCAAAAATCCAAGTGAAAACTTAAGCTGGGTAAAGAGAATCAAGAAACTGGCACCAATCATAACGTCAGGCGCAACCATGAGGATATTATTGAGTGATAGAAAAGCTTCTTGGTATTTCTTACGAGACTGATAGATATAGATAGCACCGAAAGTCCCGATAATGGTCGCAATCAAGGCTGATAGAAAGGCCAAGAAAAAGGTTTGGGTGAGGATCAACATGAGGCGACCATCACCAAACATAGTTTTAAAATGGCTCAAACTAAAGCCGGTAAAACTGTTCATATCATCCCCTGCATTAAAGGCATAGCCAATCAAGTAAAAAATTGGCAAATAAAGGACGATAAAGACAAAGGCTAGGTAGAGATTGGCAAATTTTTTCATCGTTCTCTCCTTTCCTTGGTCACCCACATGGTGATGAACATGGTCAGGATGAGGATTACACCGATGGTAGAACCCATACCGTAGTTGTCATTGGTCAGGAAGTTCTGCTCAATGGCCGTTCCCAGCGTGATAACACGGTTCCCACCAATCAAACGTGTCAGCATGAAGAGACTCAAACTGGGGATAAAGACCGACTGAACTCCACTTCTCACTCCATTCATCGATAGAGGGAAGATGACATGGCGGAAGGTCTCCCACTTGGTCGCACCGAGGTCATAGCTGGCATTGATGAGATTGTTATCCATATCATCCAAGACATTGAAAATCGGCAAAATCATAAAGGGAAGCTCGATGTAGCTTGCGACAAAGATAAAGGAGAAATCCGTAAAGAGCAACTGCTGCGAACCGATTCCGATGAATTCCAAAAATTGGTTAATAGAGGCATTTTGACCAAAAATCCCGATAAAGGCATAGGCCTTAAGGAGCAGATTGATCCAGGTTGGCAAGATAATCAGCATGAGCCAGAGTTGACGGTGCTTGAGACGGGTCAAAAAGAGGGCTGTTGGATAGCTGATGAGCAGTGTTACCAAGGTCACAATTCCTGCATAAAGCACAGAATTGAAGCTCATTTTGAGATAGGTCAAATTTTGTGACGCAAAGTAGGATTTATAGTTTTCTAAACTAAACTGGCCTTCAATGTTGAAAAAGGATTGACCGAAAATCAAGACCAAGGGTGCGAGAACAAAGAGGACAATCCAAAGCATGTAGGGCACTACAAAGAGTTTAGAGGTTGTTTTCTTCATCTCTTTCCTCCTCGATTGCGTTAATCAGACCTGCTTCTTGCTCTTCGATTTCTACGTACTCTTCGATACGAGCATCGAACTCTTCTTCGGTTTCGTTGAGACGCATGATGTGGATGTCTTCTGGCTCAAAGTCCAGACCAATTTCCTCACCCACAATGGCCTTACGAGTCGAGTGGATCATCCATTCATTTCCGAGCTCGTCATAGGCGATAATCTCGTAATGAACCCCACGGAAGAGCTGGGTATCAACTTTAACTTGGAGCTTGCCTTCTTCAGGAAGGGTAATGCGCAAGTCCTCTGGACGAATAACGACTTCAACAGGCTCATTTGGCTTCATCCCTCCGTCGACTGCTTCAAAGCGTTTGCCGTTAAACTCAACCAAGTAATCCTCAATCATGGTTCCTGGCAAAATATTTGACTCACCGATAAAGGTGGCAACAAAGTGGTTGATTGGCTCATCGTAGATGTCCACTGGTGTTCCAGACTGAACAATCTCGCCATCATTCATAACGAAAATCCAGTCACTCATGGCAAGAGCTTCTTCCTGATCGTGAGTGACAAAGACAAAGGTAATCCCCAATCGTTGTTGCAATTCACGGAGTTCGTACTGCATGTCTGTTCGCAATTTCAAGTCCAGCGCTGACAAGGGCTCATCCAACAAAACCACACGAGGTTGGTTGATAATAGCACGGGCAATGGCTACACGCTGACGTTGTCCTCCGGAGAGTTTACGGATGGAACGTTTTTCATAACCTTCCAGCTGAACCATCTTGAGAACTTCCGCTACACGTTGTTCGATTTCTTTCTTGTCGACTTTACGCAAGCGGAGTGGAAAGGCAACATTTTCAAACACATTCATATGTGGAAACAAGGCATAGGATTGGAAGACCGTATGGACATCTCGTTTATTAGTTGGGATATCGTTGATCCGCACCCCATCCAGTAAAATATCCCCTGTCGTCGCATCCAGTAAACCTGCAATGATGTTTAGAATGGTTGATTTTCCTGAACCAGATGCGCCTAGTAGGGTATAGAACTTTCCTTCTTCCAACTCAAAGTTAATGTCTTTGAGAACCTTGGTGTTGCTGTCTTCAAAAACTTTAGAGACGTTTTTGAATTCAATAATTGGTTTTTTCAATTGTCATAAATTCCTTCTTTTTCATAAATTAACAGATCAGGGCTCTGTCAGGCCGCTACTACCTCGTGTAGGAGATTAAACTGCCTACATACATCTTCACTCACGATAGGCTTTCACCCCCTTTACAATGGTTATAGCAGCAATTCTTCAACCCCAACCTTATTCCTTCTCGCCCAAGATTCGGACTTCTCTTTCAAGAGTGACACCTGAGTGTTCCTTGACTTTTTCAATAACAGATTGGATCAAGTCCTCGTAGTCTTTGGCCGTTCCGTCAGCAACATTGATCATGAAACCTGCGTGTTTTTCAGATACTTCCACACCACCGATACGATAGCCTTTCAAGCCAGCCTCTGAAATCAACTGACCTGCAAAATGCCCAACTGGACGCTTAAAGACTGAACCACAAGACGGGTATTCTAATGGTTGTTTGAGTTCACGTAGGTGCGTCAAGCGGTTCATTTCTTGCTTGATAACCTGATGATTCCCTGGAGATAGGGCAAATTTAGCTGACAAAACAACAGCCCCAGAATCCTGAATAGCTGAATGGCGGTAACCAAAAGCCAAGTCCTTGACTGACAAGGTCTCGATTTCCCCTTCTTTGGTCAAAACTTGACAAGACTGCAAGATATGAGCAATCTCTCCTCCATAGGCACCCGCATTCATAAAGACAGCTCCACCGATGCTTCCAGGAATCCCACAAGCAAACTCGAAACCAGTCAAACTATGACGAAGAGCAATTCGTGTTGTCTCGATCAAATTAGCACCCGCTTCTGCTTCAATAGTGTAACCATCAACCGAAACGTTATTAAGCTTATCGCATAAGATGACAAAACCACGGATTCCACCTTCACGCACGATGATATTGCTGGCATTTCCTAGCACCATCCAGGGAATATTCTCTTGATTGGCAAATTGGACGACACGAGCCATCTCATAGCGATTGCGTGGTAAAACTAGGTAATCCGCTCGACCTCCGACCTTGGTATAGGTATAGGTCTTCAAGGGTTCCTTGAAACGAATATCGATTCCTTCTAGGATTTCAAGCATTTTTTCTTTTACTGACATGTCACTCTTCCTTTTTCAAAATTCATTCCATTATACCATTTTTAGAGACATTTGACGACCATAAAAAGAGCTTGTTTTATCTTTACATAAAAAAAGAGGTCACCCCTCTTTTTATGATTTTTTCCAAAATATAGATTTGGTTAGCCAGATAAAGGCTAGAAGTTCTACGAGAAGAACAAACTCAACTAGAAGCGGATTTGTAATCCATCCCACTTGAGATAATGCTGGAGCCAAGTCAAACAAGGCATGCAAACCATAGGCAGCAAGGAGGTAGATCCATTTCTTTTGACGGACACTTTGATAGACCCAGATGGAAAGACCAATTTGCAGAACCAGAGCAAGCACACGCTCAACTCCTAGTAAATAAACCTGCCATACAGAAAGAGACTGAACCGTTTCGAGCGTAGATTTTGGAAGAAGATTGGCTACATCAGTATTTGAAGACTGGATGAGCGAAAAGAGAATCAAAAGACTGATCAAGCTTCCCATTCCGAGATAGAGCATCTCCAAGCCGCCATGTCCCAAACCATAAGCCAAAGCATCTCGATCTTCTAGCTTTCTCTTTTTCTCCAACCATTTAAAAAAGACAAGGCGAGCTGTTTCCTCAAAGAGGGCTGCCATGGCAATCCCATAAAGGACGTATAAGAAAGGCTGCTCCTGCATAAGCGGAATGGTTCCATCTTTTTGCGGATGGAGTACCAGAAGGTCAACAATCTTCTCTAACACTTGAGAAGAAACAAAAAATGCGATTGCCCCCAAGCCCATCACTGCAAGAGAGATTTTAAACCGTTTTTTGGCATACCAAGTTCCACCTACTAGAATGAGAACTAAAGCGATCATGGTAAGGATAATATGTAGTGTCATCTTTTTCTCCTATTCTGACTTATCAATATCTTTCTTCATCTCGTCAACGTTAAATTTGGCAAATAAATACTGGCGATCTTGGACTGGAAAACGTTGGTCCAACTGATCGACTGCCCCAACCTCAATCATTCCTTCTTTGATAACAAAGTCCATCACATGCCCACCAAAGGTCAAATCATCTGAGATAAAATGCAAATGGTAGCCTGCAACACTCACCCCATGGAAAATCTCCGGTGTCCAAAATCCAACAATAGTTCCCGATACATTTTCACGGCTATATTCAGGTTGGTGTGTCGCGACATCAGCAAACTTGGTATCAGGTGTGGATTTGGGAATCATCCGTACGTGCATTTGTGAAAATTCGCCATGAATCTTGATGGAACGAAAAAGATTTTCCCCATCATAGTAGGACTCAATTCGCTTTTCCAATTCCTTGTCCGTCATCTCAAAGCGCTGACGAAAAATCACTTCTGCCTGATGAGGAACCACTGCTGCATATGGAATAAGAGCATCCGCTGCCACCTCGACGATTTCAGGCGTTTGTCCAGACCCCTTGGCTTGATAAGCCTTACCATCAAGGACAATCAATTCCCCGTCAATCGAATCCAATGTTCCCAAGCCGAGGTCACCATGTTCCAGCAATTCTCCCACTGTCATGGTTCCGCCATAGAGACCTGCCATTAGGGCACCTAGAGTATTGTATTGAAATAATTTAACCGGTTCCTGCACTTTTCTATCCATTCTCTTTCTTATCTTCTTTTCAATGAATCATCATACTTTCTAAGTATACCACATTTGCTCCTAGTTGTGAAAGGAAGAAATGATTTTCCCATTGCCAAGCAGGCAAAAAAAAGGTACAATGTAACAAAATCAACGGAGGTCTGGAATGAAGAAAGAAAGTAAATACCAAGCAGTCGTTTCCTTTCTCAAAAAAGGTATCGAATCAGGAAAATTTCCAACAGGTAGCCGACTTCCCTCTATCCGTCAACTGAGCCAAGACTTCCACTGTAGCAAGGACACTATCCAGCGAGCCCTGCTGGAATTACGCCATGAACAATACCTCTATGCCAAACCCCAAAGTGGCTACTATGTTCTAGAACAAGGACAGCACCAAGACTTGGAAATCGAAGTCACTGACGAACATGCCAGTGCCTATGACGACTTCCGACTCTGTGTCAACGAAACCCTGATAGGTCGAGAAAACTACCTCTTCAACTACTATGATAACCAAGAAGGCCTTGAGGAACTCAGACAATCTGTCCATCAACTCCTCTTTGACCAGGCTCTCTACTGCAAACCCGACCAACTGGTTCTAACATCTGGTACCCAGCAAGCTCTCTTTATCCTTTCTCAGATTAACTTTCCGAGCGAGGGAGCTGAGATTTTGGTCGAACAGCCGACCTATCACCGAATGAACCGCCTCTTGGTCGCTCAGGGATTAACCTACCAGACCATTGAACGCCGTATTGATGGCATTGACCTTGAAGAACTGGAAAAACAGTTCAAATCTGGGAAAATCAAGTTTTTCTATACCATTCCTCGCTTCCACTATCCCCTAGGTCATTCCTACTCTGATCAGGAAAAAAGGGCTATTCTGAATCTAGCAAACCAGTATGGTGTTTACATCGTAGAGGATGACTATCTAGGGGACCTAGATCCTAGAAAGGGCCAAACCTTCCACTATCTGGATACTGAGGAGCGGGTCATTTATATCAAGTCCTTCTCAACAAGCCTCTTTCCAGCCCTTCGTATTACCGCTCTCATCCTCCCAAATGCTCTAAAAGAGGCCTTTGTTTCCTACAAAAATATTCTGGACTATGACAGCAATCTTATCATGCAAAAGGCTCTTTCTCTTTACATCGATAGCCAGTTATTTGAAAAAAATCGATTGGCCAGACTGACCCTTCAAGAGAACTATCAAGCTCAGATTAAGGAAGTACTTGAAAAAAATACCTGTCCCTTGCCCCACTATCCTCTACACGATGGCCTTCTGCTTGATTTGAGACACTATCCTAAGATTGCCAGTTTGAAACACAGCTCACTCAAACTAGACTTTTTTGAGAAGGCTTATTTGGACGCCTGTCCTTATCAGTTCGCCAAAGTCACTCTTGAAAATCTAGAAGAGCTATTAGAATACATAAAAGCAGAGTTAGATTAAAGTCCAACTCTGCTTTTTCTTATTGTTCAACTTCTGTTAGTTTCGCTGCCTTTTCAAGATAAGTTTGATAGGTTCCGTCATCTTTTAGTTTTTGGATAACCTTATCTACTACTGCTTTCAAGTCTGATTGATCCTTCTTGATAGCAACGGCATTGGCTTCGCCATCTTTCATCGTCAAGTTAACAGATGCAACGACAAGGTCTGAGTTTTTACCTGCGTAACTAAGAGCCACTGGTTCATCCATATGAACAGCATCCACTTTTCCAGCCTGCAATTCATTGACTGCTTCCCCCATATTAGTCAAGGATATCAACTGGGCATTTGGCAATTGTTCCTTGACCATGGTTTCTGGAACAGTTCCCTTTTGAGCTGCAATATTGGCACTTGCGAGGCTTGAAAGATCCTTGTATTTGTCTAAATCGGCTTTTCTAACCAAGAAGCTCATTTTGTTTTCATAGTAAGGGATTGAAAAGTCAAAGACTTCCTTTCTCTCATCTGTTGCACTAATTCCTGCAATAGCCAAGTCAGCCTTTCCAGTTTGAAGACTGGTCAAGACATTGTCAAAACTCATGCTAGAGATTTCAAGTTTAACTCCAAGCTCATCTGCAATCGCTTGAGCCATATCAATATCTGCACCAACCACTTGGTTTTTACCATCTACCAAGGATTGGAATTCAAACGGCGCATAGTCTGGGCTGGTCGCAACGACTAGCTTTCCTTTTTGTTTGATAGCGTCCACAGCAGACTGGGAACTATCCGTACCTGACTGGCAAGCTACTAGAACCACACTGGCAAGCATGCTACACACAACTAATATCCATTTCTTAAATTTCATAAATAAACGACCTTTCTGTTAATTCTGAATAATTATAACTCTTTTAAAAATAGTTGTCAACCCTTTTAGAGATTTTGATTGTAAAACAATTCTTTTCATAAAAAAGAAGACTGATTTATTTTAATCAGCCTTATTTCTGTATATTTAAACCGTTTCTTATAGTTCGACAATCTTACCTGTTTCAAAGTAAACAACCCATTCACAGATATTTTTTGCGTAGTCTCCGATACGCTCCAAGAAAGAAATGACTTGGAAGTAATCACGACCTGTAACGATAGCTTCAGGATTTTTCCTAATTTCTTCTGTAGCCAAATCACGGATACTATCAAAGTAATGGTTGATTTTTTCGTCCATAGCCGCTACTTCGTAGGCTTGATCCACAGAACCGTTGAGATAGAGATCTAGAGCTGCTTCAACGAAGTTTTTCACGTCGCGTCCCATCTTTTTAATTTCTTCTTCAACAGAAGGGATACGTTGCTCCCCCTTCATACGAATGGTCGCCTCAGCGATAGACACTGCATGATCTCCCATGCGTTCCACGTCTGACACTGCCTTGAGAACGGTCAAGACGGTACGAAGGTCTTGCGAAACAGGTTGTTGGAGGGCAATCATTTCAAATGATTTTTTTTCCAACTTCACTTCATATTCATTTACTTCTGCATCGTCTTCGATGACTTCTTTTGCCAAATCACGGTCATGCGTAACAAAGGCACGCACTGTACGATTGATCTGCGAGAGCACTTCTTGTCCCATAGCATAGAACTGGTTGTGCAATTTCTCCAAATCTTCTTCAAATTGAGATCGTAACATCATTCAACTCCTTATCCAAATTTTCCTGTAATATAATCTTCTGTTTCCTTGTTTTGTGGGTCTAGGAACATCTTCTTCGTATCGTTAAACTCAATCAAATCCCCATCTAGGAAAAATCCTGTTTTATCAGAGATACGAGAAGCTTGTTGCATTGAACGTGTTACCAAGAGCATGGTGTACTTATCTTTCAGACCATACAAGGTTTCCTCAATCTTACCTGCAGAAATAGGATCCAAAGCTGATGTTGGTTCATCTAAGAGGATAATTTTCGGACTGGTTGCTAAGACACGAGCAACACAAACACGTTGTTGTTGTCCACCAGAGAGACCAATGGCCGAATCATGCAAACGATCCTTTACTTCATCCCAGATAGAAGCACGTTGCAAGGCCTTTTCTACTGCTTCATCAAGAACTTGCTTGTCCCTGACTCCATTGATACGCAGACCATAGACAACATTTTCGTAGATAGACATAGGGAAGGGATTGGGCTGTTGAAAGACCATCCCGATTTCCTTACGCAATTCAACCGTATCGGTACGGGGGCTGTAGATATTGTGACCATTATAGACCACTGATCCAGTTGTTGTCACCTCAGGATTTAGATCGCCCATGCGGTTGATAGCTTTGAGCAGGGTAGACTTTCCTGATCCAGAAGGACCAATCAAGGCTGTTATTTCCTTAGGTTGGAAAGAAAGGGAAACACTATTCAAGGCCTTCTTTTTATTGTAATAAACGGACAGGTCTGACACCTGTAAAATCGCTTCTGACATACCGTTTCCTTTCTAACCAAAGTGTCCTGTTACATAGTCATTGGTTGACTGTAACTTAGCATTTTGGAAAATATTGGATGTTTTATCATACTCAATCAAGTCACCCAAGTAGAAAAATCCAGTGTAGTCACTTGCACGCGCAGCCTGTTGCATACTGTGGGTAACGATGATGATGGTAAAGTCCTTCTTCAATTCCAACATGGTTTCTTCCAGTTGGGCTGTCGCAATCGGATCCAAGGCTGAAGCAGGCTCATCCATCAAGAGAATATCTGGTTTTACAGAAATAGCACGAGCAATGCAGAGACGTTGCTGCTGACCACCTGAAAGCATCAAGGCTGATTTGTGGAGGTCATCTTTGACCTGATCCCATAGGGCAGCCTGTCTTAGAGAGGTTTCTACAATTTCATCAAGGACTTTCTTGTCCTTAACTCCTGCACGTTCATGAGCAAAAGTGATGTTGCGATAAATAGACTTAGCAAATGGATTTGGACGTTGGAAGACCATTCCGATATGCTTCCGCATCTCATAGACATTGATTTCTGGACGGTTGACGTCAATCCCTCGGTAGAGGATTTGACCTGTGACCTTGGCAATATCAATGGTATCATTCATCCGATTGAGACTGCGAAGATAGGTAGATTTCCCTGATCCAGAAGGGCCAATCAAGGCTGTAATTTTATTTTTTTCAAATTGCATATCGATGCCCTTGATGGATTCATTTTTACCATAGTAAACATGTAAATCCTTAGTAGAGAGGGCCACTTTTTCTTCAGGGAAGGTGATGATATGCTTTTCATCCCAGTTATATTTTGACATGGCTTCTCCTTTAGGCAGCGGTTAATTTCTTGTGTAGGTAGCTTCCGAGTTTGCGTGCCCCAAAGTTAAAAATCAAGATAAAGATGAGAAGCACGGCGGCAGAACCAGCAGATACGATGGTAGCATCAGGAATAGTTCCTTCACTGTTGACCTTCCAGATGTGGACAGCCAGGGTTTCTGCTTGACGGAAGATTGAGATAGGGCTGGTAACACTGAGGATATTCCAGTTAGACCAGTCAAGAGCTGGAGCGGATTGTCCTGCCGTATAGATAAGAGCGGCGGCCTCACCAAAGATACGACCAGATGCCAAGACAACACCCGTTACGATACCTGGAAGAGCTTCTGGAATGACGACATGGACCACAGTCTCCCAACGAGAAATTCCAAGGGCAAGACCAGCCTCACGTTGCGTATGGTGAACGTGTTTTAAACTGTCCTCAACATTTCGAGTCATCTGAGGAAGGTTAAAGACTGTCAAAGCCAAGGCACCTGAAATGATTGAAAATCCATACTCAAACTGGACTACAAAGATCAAGTAACCAAAGAGACCCACAACGACTGATGGTAGAGAAGACAAAATCTCAATACAGGTACGAATAAAATTGGTCACAGGTCCTTTTTTGGCATACTCAGCGAGGAAAACACCAGCTCCCATAGATAGGGGAACAGAAATGATCAAGGTAATGACCAAAAGGAAGAAGGAATTGTAGAGCTGAATCCCGATACCCCCACCTGCTTGATAAGAGGAAGATTTCCCTGTCAAGAAGGACCAAGAGATATGCGGTAACCCTCTCACCAAGATATAGAGAATCAAGGATGCCAAGATGGCAACGATGATACCCGCGATGGTATAGAGGACAGCTGTTGCAAGTTTATCTAATTTCTTAGCGTGCATAGTTTTTCTTTCCTCTTTCTTTCGTAATCAATTTAATCACACTGTTAAAGGCTAAACTCATCAAGAGCAAGACTAAGGCCAGTGACCAGAGAACGTTATTATCAACCGTTCCCATGACGGTATTTCCGATCCCCATAGTCAATACAGATGTCAAGGTCGCAGCTGGTGTTGTTAACGAGGTTGGGATAACTGCTGAATTTCCGACCACCATCTGAATAGCAAGGGCTTCACCAAAGGCACGTGCCATCCCAAAGACCACTGCTGTAAAAATACCTGAACGCGCTGCTTTCAAGGTCACACGCCAGATGGTTTGCCAGCGAGTCGCTCCCATAGCCAAACTAGCTTCACGGTAGTGACGAGGCACCGCACGCAAACTGTCTGTTGTCATAAAGGTTACGGTCGGCAAAATCATGACAAATAGAACGAAAATCCCTGACAAGATGCCAAAACCAGTTCCACCAAAGATACTACGAACAAATGGAACCACAACCTGCAACCCGATAAATCCATAAACAACTGATGGAATTCCAACAAGAAGTTCAATGGCTGGTTGCAAAATCTTAGCACCTTTTGGTGATACTTCTGTCATAAAGACTGCAGCACCAATAGCAAAGGGAGTTGCAATCAGGGCTGACAAAATCGTCACAATAAAGGAACCCAAAATCATTGGCAGGGCACCAAATTGTTTGCCTGAAGGATTCCAAATCTGTCCAAAGAGGAAATCAAAGATGTTCACCCCATTGACAAAGAAGGTCGACAAGCCTTTCTGCGCTACAAAAATCAAAATCATGGCCACAATGATAACAATCAAAGAAAGGCAGGTGAAGGTCAAGCCTTTACCGAACTTCTCAAGGCGAGAGTTCTTTGAAGGAGAGAGTAATTTTTTAGATAATTCTTCTTGATTCATTATTGACCTCCTTCTACTGCTGTAACGGTACCTGAAGCATCCTTTTGGACTTTCATTTCATTGATAGAAATATAGCCCATGCCCTTAACAATTCCAGTTTGGGCTTCGTCTGAGAGGATGAATTTTAAAAATTCAGCTGCCAGCTCATTCGGCTGACCTAGGGTATACATGTGCTCATAAGACCACAAAGGCCAGTTGTTGGTTGTTACATTTTCAGTTGTCGGTTCATAGCCATTGAGCTTCATGGTCTTGACCGAGTCATCCACATAGGCAAAAGCAAGATAAGAAATGGCTCCTGGAGTTTGGGAGACAATCGACTTGACCATCCCATTAGAATCTTGTTCTTGGCTCTGCATAGCCGCCTGACCATTCATTACGACATTGTCAAAGGTTGCTCGCGAACCTGAACTTGCTGCTCTGTTTATGATCGAAATAGCTAAGTCTTTGCCACCAACCTCTTTCCAGTTAGTCACTTCACCAGTAAAGATTTTACGAAGTTGCTCAATTGTCAGATTTTCAACAGCCACTTCCTTGTTCACAATCACTGCCAGACCAGCTACTGCAACCTTATGGTCCACAAGCGCTGAAGCGTCAATTCCATCTTTTTCCTCAGCAAAAACGTCAGAGTTTCCAATATCTACCGCTCCTGACTGCACTTGGGAAAGTCCTGTTCCCGAACCTCCTCCTTGAACGTTGACTGTTTTTCCAATATTTCTTGAACCAAATTCGTCTGCTGCCGCTTCGACAAGAGGCTGAAGAGCAGTTGAACCGACGGCTGTCATGGTTTCTCCACGATCAATCCAGCTTGCACATCCCGCTAGAGAACCTGCAATCAAAAGTGTCGCAAGAGATAGGACGAGCTTTTTTCTTTTTTTCACTGTTTTTCTCCTTGAACATAATGATGAATGTTCTGATTTCTTCCGTTTGTCCTGATCATCCAATTATCATCAATGATTGTCCCGCTTTATTTTATCTAGTCATTCTTAGGAGCAGGCAATTCCATCGTATAATATAAGTAATAATGAAAGGCTATCAGAAAAAACTCATACTTCCACTATAACATAGAATAGGCTCTTTGACTAGCTTTTTCACCTGAATCTGAGCCCTTTTGGATAATAATTTTTCAAAACATTTCCCGTTACCTTGGTAAAGCCTAGTCCGTTTCCTTGAACCACAACTTGATACCAACCATTTGGTCGAGCTTCAGACAATTGAACAGTCTCACCAGCCACATATTTTACAAAGTCGTTATCATTGATTTCGACGCTTTGTTTTACTTGGTTTGGTTTCAAGGCTAATCCGAGAGCAAAGCTTGGTTCGAAGCGTTTCTTCTTAAAAGTACCCAGATGGAGGCCATTTCGGGCAATTTTGAGTTTTCCTAGATCAGGTAGCATCTCTGGCAAGAGATAGAGCTGGTCTCCAAAAGTTTGCAAGATACCAGTTAGATTGACCTGTAAATGATTTTGAGCAAATTCTTGCCACAAGGCCAGCTGTTCCTGACTGAGATTGCTTTTGCTAGCCTTGAATTTAGGTGCTGGATTTTGTCCCTTAAACTGCAGGTGGGCAACAAACTGACCTTCTCCCTTGAAATGATGAGGGTACATCCGAGCCGTTTCAGGAAGATCAATTCCTGCTACCATACCGTTCACATGCTCAACCGGAAGCAGTTCAAAATCATAAGTGTCCAGTAACCAGTGGACTATTTCTTCATTTTCCTCAGGTGCCCAAGTACAGGTCGAATAGACCAAACTGCCACCTTCTGCAAGCATGGTCACTGCATCTTCTAAAATTTCTCTTTGAAGACTAGCACATTGACTAGGATAATCGGTACTCCAATAATCCATGGCATCGGGCTGCTTACGAAACATCCCTTCACCCGAGCAAGGTGCATCAAGGACAATCACATCAAAGTAACCTTTAAAAACCTTGGCCAATCGGTCAGCAGATTCATTAGTCACAACAACGTTTGTAGCTCCAAATCGCTCCATATTTTCCACTAAAATTTTAGCACGCTTGCTTGAGATTTCGTTGGAAACAAGGACTCCTTGATTAGCCAGATAAGCTGCTAGTTGAGTGGATTTTCCACCTGGAGCCGCCGCCAAGTCCAAGACCTTCATGCCAGGAATTGGTTGAGCTACCTGGGCCACCATTTGGGCTGCAGGCTCTTGCGAATAAACGAAACCGGTCACATGCTCTGGAGATTTCCCAGAAACCTTACCATAATACCCCCAAGGTGTATGGGGAATAGCATCTGCAAACGATAACTGACTTTCTTTTAAGGGATTGACCCGAAAAGCCGAAACTGCTTCTTGTTTAAAAGAGGCAAGAAAGTCTCTTGCCTCGTCTTCTAGTATCGCTTCATATTTTTCAACAAATCCTTCTGGAAATTGCATTTAGTTCTCTTTCCTTTCGTAGATATAAGACTGAATCTCTTCTTGCATCTCGATTGGCACCATCATGACAGGCTGACGCGTTTTAAAATCAGCAGGCTCACCCGATACCGTAAGAAGGCGATAACCCAGACTTTCCCCTAAGATACTGGCCGCAGCGTAATCCCATGGCTGCAAGTAGGTAATATAAGTCAAAAGACGACCCGATAAAACCTTGGCAAAACTAATGGCCGCACTGCCGTAAACACGGACACCCAACGCTGCTCGACCCAAATCACCCAAGCCCCACTCATTGCTTTCAAACATACCTGAGTTACCAGCAACTAAAAATTCTTGAAGAGGTTTCTTTTTAAAAGGCGGTAAGGGCTCATTATTGCGGCAAGGAGGAAAGGCACCACCACCATGGTAACAATCACCTTTCATGACATCATAGATGATGCCAAACTTGCCCACACCATTCTCAAAATAAGCCAACATAACAGCAAAATCTTCCTGCTGGGCGACAAAGTTATTGGTACCGTCAATGGGATCAATCACCCAAACGGAACCTTGACCGACTGCAGCACGTAAACAACCCTCTTCCGCGCAAATCAAATCCTCAGGATAGGTGGACTTGATCCGTTCAACCAAGAGTTCCTGGACCTCCTTGTCCAAACGCGTCACCAAGTCTGTAGGTGAAGACTTGCGCTCAACCTGCAAATCTTCTTTCATGTGTTCCAAAATATAGTCAGCAGCTTCCTGCACAATCTGTTTGGCAAATTCAAATTTAGTTTCCAAGAGAAATCTTCCCTTCTCTTTTTTCTTTTGCTAATTGAACTGCATGATAGCAGGAATAACCGCTAGCCGTCTCAAATTCGCGACCTAGGCGCTTTTCTTCACTTTTGCTCGGGACAACAGACTTAAATTCCTTATAGGAATCTAGCAGTTTTTTTGCTTCTACCTTATCTTCATAAGCAGCTTCAACATCATTAAAAAAAGAAAGCACTGAAGCAAGTTCTTCAGTGCTCCACGACAAATCTAGTGGGTAACTATACTGTTTGTTCATCTATCCAATACCAGCTCTCAATGTTGCTTCTTTCAATTCTTGTTTACGGTAACTACGAGGGAGAAAAGCACGAATCTCATCTTCATTAAAACCGATCTGCATGCGTTTGGTATCTATAATAATTGGGCGACGCAAAAGACTAGGATATTGCTCAATCAACTGAAGCAACTCTGATACCGAGATACTCTCTACATCAATATCCAATTTTTGAAAAATTTTTGAACGAGTTGAAATGATGTCATCAGTACCATTTTCGGTCAAGGAAAGAATATGTTGTAATTCTTTTCTTGTTAAAGGACTAGTCATAATATTATGCTCTTGAAAGGGCACTTTATGCGTCTCTAACCAAGCCTTTGCCTTACGACATGATGTACAACTCGGTGATAAAAATAGTGTAATCATGCTTTTCTCTTCTTTTATCTATACTTGCTATTTCTATTATACAAAAAAATAAAGCGCTTGACTAGGTATTTTTAGAAAAAAAGCCTATTTTTTCATAGAAAATAGACTGTTTTCTGCAAAAATCTCCTGCTTTGCAAGTTTATCTTTAGGATAACCTAACAATAAATAGGGAGTAGAGCAACTTCTCTCGTTTTTTATTAAAAATACAGAACTTTTTCCACTATTTCCTTGAAGCTATAACAAAAAGGAAACCAAACATTCCTTCATACAAAACAAAGAAAAGTACAAAGGCATGGAGAAAGAAAGTCTCTGGCAAAATCCAAATAACGGGATCCTTTGCTGGATCAAAAAGCCAGGTATTGTCTCCCACAAAGAGAATCTGATGGAAAAGAGTAAAGAATTGCTCAAAACCAATCAACACTCCTACAAGGCCAATGATTAGAGGCAATAGTACTAGAGCTAGGATACTTTTACGATATAGGGGCAAAAAGCCTTTTTTTACAATCTTTCTAACAAAGAAATAGAAACTTGGAAGTGTCACTAGGGCAACTAGCTGAACTAGGTGAAAGAGATTCTTCACCACCGCAAAGTGATGTAAACCAGCCGCTGATGAACGAAAATCTGGCATCTCTAAGACCTGACTAAAGGGATTGGTCAGGTAATTCATCAAGATATGAAAATTGTATTGAATGGTTTCGGGCTTTAGATAGACTCGATTTGCTAAGTTCAGCCACTGAATCTCCAAAGGATAGAAAATCCATGCCAGATAAATGGTTAAGAGAATAGACAGGGAGAGGAAAAAGAGCATACTTCCCCAAAAGGTTAGTTTAGTTTTCATCAAAATTCCACTCCGCAAGGCTAGAAACTACATGAGTTGGTGCGATTGGCAAGTCTGCCACTTCTTCTGCCTTGGTAAAACCTGTTGTCACTAAGAGCGTTGGAATACCATTGTCAATCCCTGCTCGGATATCCGTCAGGTAATTGTCCCCAACCATGAGCAATTCTTCTCTTTTAAAACCTAAGTGCTCAACCGCCTTGTCCATGATGATCGCATTCGGTTTCCCGATATATACTGGTTTGACCCGTGTTGCTACTTCAATAAGTGTAATTAGTGAACCAGCACCTGGCAAGAGACCACGCTCTGTTGGGATATTGAGGTCAGGATTGGTTCCTATAAAGTGGGCTCCCTTTTGAATAGCTAGAGTTGCTGTGGCAAATTTTTCATAGTCGACTTGCCAGTCCAGTCCAACGACCACATAGGCTGGATTTTCCTTGTCTTCGACATAACCAGCTGCCTGAATGGCATCCTTGAGTCCTGCTTCACCAATGACATAGACTGTCTTTTCCAGTCCCAAGTCATTCATATAGTCAATGGTTGCCAGAGTTGCCGTGTAGACAGTTGATAGAGGCGTGTCGATATTAAAATTCTGAGCCAACATCTCTTGAACGCTCTCAGGAGTACGAGTTGTATTGTTGGTTACAAAGAGATAGGGAATTTCTCGCTTTTGCAACTCATGGACAAAAGCCTCTCCTGCCGGAATTCGGTCTTTCCCCTTGTAAATGGTTCCGTCTAAATCAATTAAATAACCTTTATAAGTCATATCGTCCTTTCTAATTGCCTTCAATTTCTTGCCAAGTAATCATAGCTTGGGCATTGATCTCCCCATCACTGATAATCTCATGCTTGCTTTCTAGTCCCTTGAGTTCATAAGCTGAAGCAATCATGCCACCTGGTCGCACTTCTTTGACATATTTGAGATTGATTTTCTTTGGAATATACTTGGTCAAAAAGTCTGCTCCCATGACCTCAAAAATCCAATCCAAATATTTGCTATTATTGACATGACCATTCATATCCAAGTCGTAAAAACGAACATGGTAGTCTTTACTGATCGGATCTTCTAGATTTGCATACTTTGGCCCGCGGATGAGTTTTTTATCAAACTCAGACTGGTAAGGAGCAACAATCTCCGGTTCGACAGCATGGACTTTTCGACTGTCTCTGTCCATAAGAACAAAGGTTGCTACCATGCGAATGATTTCTTGACCTGCTTCATCATAGATAGTGAAACGGCGGTAGCAAAAAAGACGATTGTAAGTCAATGCTTCCGTTTCAATTGTAATCTCTTCAGCAAAGCGAGGCAAGCGAACCACGTCAATCGCATAATCTGTAATAATCCAGACCAGATTGTAACGTTCTAGCACATCTTTGTCACTAACTCCCAGTTCAATCGACTGCATACCTGATACTTGCAAGGACAGCAAAATCACATCTGGAAGTTTGATATGACCGTTCATGTCCGCCATATCAAAAGGAATTTTCATTTTCATTTGATAAGTTAAGCCCATTGTTCTACTCCAAAATAAATCGTTCTGCTACAGTGTCTCCCAAGAAGAGACCTCTCTTTGTCATTCGGACACGATCACCGTCGATCTGCATAAGTCCTTGCTGAACCAAGTCTCTGATGATTTCGCCATAAAGTTCATCAAAGGACAGTCCAAATTTTTCCTCAAATCGCGCCACGGAAACCCCGGATTTTTTCCGGAGGCCTAGGAACATTTCTTCTTCCATCTGCTCCCTTTGACTCAGGTGTTCTTCTGTAATCCGAGCATCTCCTGCCTCTACCGCATTGAGATAGTGGCGGATAGGACCATGATTTTTATAACGCACCCCGTTCACATAACCTGAAGCACCCGCACCGATACCATAATACTCGGCATTGTCCCAGTACATGAGATTGTGGCGACTTTCAAATCCGGGTTTAGAGAAATTGGAAATCTCATAATGCTCAAAACCAGCTCGCTCCAGTTCTGCGATGATGTACTCAAACATCTCCGCTTCTAACTCTTCCTTGGGTAGGGGCAACTTCCCTCGTCGCATGCGGTTCATAAAGACCGTATGATTTTCCAAAATCAAGCTATAAAGGCTCATATGAGGAATATCAAGCGAGATAGCCTTAGCCACATTGTCCTTGACCTGAGCCATAGTTTGACCTGGAAGAGCATAGATTAGATCAATGGAGATATTGTCAAAACCAGCCAGTTTGAGACGGTCGATATTCTCATAAATATCCTTTTCTAAATGACTGCGCCCAATCTTTTTCAGCATTTTGTCATCAAAAGTCTGCACACCCAAGGAAACACGATTGACTGGCGACTGTTTCAAAACTGCAATCTTATCTGCGTCCAAGTCTCCTGGGTTGGCTTCAATCGTCAACTCTTCCAAGACAGACAAGTCTAGATTTTTAGTCAGGCCAGCCAGTAGCACTTCTAATTGAGGAGCGGACAAAGCCGTTGGCGTCCCACCTCCAATGTAGAGAGTTCGTAACTTTTGGATATCATAAGAACGAAACTCCTCTAGCAGATGCTCTAGGTAACTATCTACTGGTTGATTCTTGATAAAAACTTTTGAAAAGTCACAATAATAACAAATCTGTGTGCAAAAGGGAATATGCACATAGGCGGACGTTGGTTTTTTCTGCATAGTATTTATTATACCACAAAGACAGACTTGCAGATAAAAATCACCATCTCCAAAAACCAGAGATGGTGATGCATTATACTTCAGTAATATCGATGATGATTTCTTCTTGGTCTTCAGCGACGTCTGGAGTTGCTGACTGTTCTTGCCATTGCTCCTTGAGATTGTTAAAGGTTTCCTTTGACGCTTCTGTCGCTTGTCGAGCACAGTTTTTAGCTTGGTCAAGGACGCTATCAAAAGTGATTTCACCAGATTCTACTTGTTCCTTTGTTTTCAGCACAAAGTCCGTTGCCTGTTCCTTCACTTCAGTTAGTTTCTCACAAACCTGCTCTCTAGCATATTCTGGATCTTCTCTCAAATCATCTAGAAAATCCTGAGCTTGACTACAAACTTGCTTGCCCTTGTCACTCGTCAAAAACAAAGCAAGAGCTGCACCTGAAACTGTTCCTAAAAGGATAGAGGATAGTTTTCCCATAAGATTTCTCCTTTTTTATTTTTTGAAAAATTTACTTGCGACACGAAGAGCTGACAAGCCTGCACCTGTTTTGATAGTCTTTGAACCAGCAGATGAAGCCTTTTTACCTAAAACACGTGCATGTTGGTTGAGGTCAGAAACTGACTCTGACAAGTCAGCCACCGCCGTAAAGAGTGGATCAATCGTCGCAACTTTGATATTGATGTCGTCTGCTAACACATTGACCTTAGCCAACAATTCATTGGTCTGATGCAAGGTAACGTTCACATCTGAGCTCAACGTTTTGATGGTTTTCTCTGTTTCATCAATCATACGACCTGCTTTTTGAATCGTGATTGTCAAATAGACTAAACAGACAATCAAAGCAATCGCAACAAGAATATATGCAACTTCTAACATTTATTTTTCCTCCTCTGTATGATAGAAAGGGGCTTTCTTTCGATTTTGATAAAGTATGATAAAAATACCGAGTCCGATAAGGATAACTGATAACCATTGGGAAACTCGCAGACCAAAGAACATGAGGCTGTCTGTCCGCATTCCTTCGATAATCATACGACCAAAGCCATACCAAATCAAGTAGAAAGCAGTGATATGACCACGTCTGATTCCCTTCAATTTTCGTCTAAAAATCAAGATTAAAGCAAATCCAATCAGATTCCAAACCGACTCATATAAGAAGGTCGGCTGACGGTAGCTACCCTCAATGTACATCTGGTCACGGATAAAGCCCGGCAAATAATTCAGACTATCTACTGCTGCACCGTAGGCTTCTTGGTTAAAGAAGTTCCCCCAGCGCCCTAAACTCTGGGCAACCATGACGCTCGGTGCTGCAATATCTAAGAAATCCCAAGTATTGATCAGCTTTCTATCTGCAAAGATATAAAGGACAATAGCGCCCGCTATCAAACCTCCATAAATGGCCAAGCCACCATTCCAGATGGCGATGATTTCACCTGGATTTTGCAGATAATAATCTAAGCGAAAGAGTACGTAGTATAGCCTAGCACCTAAAATAGCAACTGGAAAAGCAATCAGGATAAAATCCAAAATATCATCTGATAGAATTTTCTTTTTAGGAGCTTCTTTCATGGCAAGATAGACTGCCAGAATTAAACCAGCTACAATACACAAAGCATACCAACGAATAGCAAAGGGGCCTATTTCAAATGCGACTGGATTAATCATGTTTCACCTCATTTTGAGCGATTAGATTTGTCAAGCGTTCTTCAAATAAACGTGTCGCGTCAAAGCCCATTTCTTTAGCACGATAGTTCATGGCAGCTGCCTCAATGACAACGGAGATATTGCGTCCTGTTTTTACTGGGATTCGGATACGCGGAATCGTTACACCAGAAACTTCGAGTTCTTCTGCATTGTTTCCTAGACGGTCAAAGGTCTTATGCGTATCATAATTTTCCAAATAAACTGCTAGCTGAACTTGTGAAGAATCTTTTACAGCACTTGCACCATAGAGACTCATGATATCGATAATCCCAACTCCACGAATCTCAAGTAAATGTTTCAAGATTTCAGCAGGTTCACCCCAAAGAGTCATTTCATCCTTAGAATAAATATCTACACGATCGTCTGCTACTAAACGGTGTCCACGCTTCACAAGCTCAAGACCTGTCTCACTCTTACCGATACCGCTATCTCCTTGGATCAAGACACCCATGCCATAGATATCCATCAAGACACCATGCACACTGGTACGTTTAGCCAAACGGGAATCAAGATAGCTAGAAAGTTCTCCAGATAAACGACTGGTTGCTGTTCGACTGGTTAAAATCGCAATCTTGCATTCTCTAGCAGCCCTCAACATTTCCTCTGGCACTACCAGACCACGAGCCACGATAACCGCAGGTGTTTCAGGTAGAAACATTTTCTTCAAAACTTGATAACGGTTCTGGGCAGGCATGGCAACTAAATAGGACCACTCCTTCATCCCTAACAGCTGAATCCGTTCTGGTGTATAGTAATCAAAATAGCCCGTCATTTCAAGACCAGGTCTCATAATGTCCGCAGTATTGATTTCTTTTTCAAGTAATTCGCCTTCACCATAGACAATATCTAGTCTGAGTTTTTCAATGACATCTCTTACTAAAACCGACATAATTTCCTCCTTCAATCGAGTTCTCCCTACTATTATATCAGATTGTAGGTGGAAGTTTCCTTTTTTTGCAGGATTTACAGTATTTATTTGATGTTGCTTGGAAAAAGATTTGACTAGGAAGTCTTTTCGTACTCTTTTAAATCAACCGAGACAAATCTACTGCAAATCGGTCAACGTCTATCACCAAGTCCCTTCCAGATTTTTCTAAGTAAATCCTTGGAAGACCTTTTGTTAACATTCTGTTTGCATCAGCCATATCTTGAGGATAGGTATAGAACTGTTGACCTTGTGGAAACTGATTTTGGACTTGCCATTCTTCAAACTCCTTCAAAAAAGTCTTATGAGATGGCATACTGACTTCTTCGAACAAGGAATGGTCAAAAAATCGTACCAAACGATATAGACCATGAATCTCATCCGCAAAGCACTTATCAATCTTTTCATAGGGGTAACCTCGCCTCTGATAAGCTTGACATAAGTTTTGTAAGGACTCACTTAATGCAACTGCATCTTTTCTTGCTAAACTTATAAAATACCGAACAGAAAATTCTTCCATACCAGTTCGTTTTTTCTTCTCTAAAAACTGTTGTGCACGCAAGAGAGACTCGGATAATCTTTCTTCATCTTGATAATAAAGAGCGTATAAAAGATTCATCACATTTTCTGGATAATAGGTTCCTTTCAACAAGGGTAAATCTTTGGGGATGAATGATGGAATGACTGAAAAATCGTTACAAGCAAAAGAGGTAATCAAGCCTTTCAAAATTCCATCTGTATAAATGGTTCCACTTGCCAACAAACCGCCTCTCAGCAGCTCGGTTCTTCCTGTTTGCCATAGCGCATTGTTTAACTGTGTATAATCCCCACCTAAAAACGCAGCATAATAAGCAAAATATTTAATATCATCTAGCAATAAGCTACTGTACAATTTAACCCTTAAAACCTTGTCAGACAATACTTTTGAATCGGTTAAATACTTTTCAAAAATTCTTTGGTTTGACTCTTCAAATTCCTTCCAATCTATCGGATCAGCACAATAACCCCAATCTTCCAAGTGATTTTCACGCATCTTTTGATATTCTTTTATATACTCTTTCATAAGAATTTGTTCCTCTAAATACTATGCAAAAAAAGACTAGACAAGTCTAGCCTTTCATTTCAAATTAGAATTTTTTACGTTTACGAGCTGCTTCTGATTTACGTTTACGTTTTACAGAAGGTTTTTCATAGAATTCACGTTTGCGTGTTTCTTGAAGAGTACCAGCTTTAGTAACCGCACGTTTGAAACGACGAAGTGCATCGTCAAGAGATTCATTCTTACGTACTACTGTTTTAGACATTTTTTTCACTCCCTTCAAGTTCAAGATCTATTCCATTTTACACGCAAAATGAATATTTGTCAAGGGAAAACTGACATAAACTTATATTATCTTCCCTTTTCTTTTTAAAAGGGACAACGTATTAGAATAGATGTCATAATAGCGAAAAAAATTATTTTAATCCTGTTCAGAAACAACTTTTATTTCTTTATCATTTACAATAACAGCTTGTGAATTGTTCATTCGCATTAAGTCGAGCTGATTTTTATAGGTTTCAAAGGTCTTCTTGCTACTATCAGTAAAAGGCTCCTCACCATAATGTGGAAGGATGTAAAACTCCACTTCATTCAATCCCGTTGTATCCGATAACTCTTTCGCTACCGTCTTGTCATCCATGAGCTTATTGTAGTCAACATCCTTGGCGGTAATGATAGCCCCTGCTGATTCTCCCACATAGATCAGCCCATCTCTTATTTGTTCTTTGATAAGAGATAGGAGTTGCTTTTTCTTTAATTCTTGTAATAAATAAAAGGTATTCCCACCAGAGATATAAAGAATCTTGCTTTGGAAAATCTTTGCCTGTGCAGTTTCTCGATCACAAGAAGCAATATCTAGAACCTCTATCTCAAATCCTAAATCTTTGAATGTTTGCTGAGCCTCATCGATATAGGCAGTATAATCCTCTTTGTTCCCAGCGGTAGGAATAAATAAAACCTTGTTTTCTAGATTCTTTTCCTTTGCATAATCGCTAAAAAGCTTTTTGACTCCAGCAAAGTATGAACATAAAAATAATTGTTTCATGACTGTCCCTCCATTAATGTTTAACAATTTTATAAAGAAGCCACGATTCCTTTCTTTGACTAGTTACGAGCTCAAACCCTATTAACAATAAGAATCGTCTAAATACTTCTTCGCTTTGCACCTCTGGTAAAAAGTAAGATAACTTGTTATACTCACAAGCTAGTAAGAGTATCCCGTCTGATTTGAGTATCCTTCAAAGTTCCATAAAAGAAGCCTCTAGGTCCTGCCAATGAAAATGAGTTTGAAAGGCTGTGATTAAATCAAAACTTCGAGCCCCCTCTGAATAACTTTATTATACCACTTTAGCAGGATAGTGAACAATTGAGGCAAAATAATTAGACGATTTTCAAATCAATTACCAAAAAGAGAGAACCAATTGGTTCTCTCTTTCTGTTAGACTGACATCTTCTTAGATAGCAATGAATGTAATCATTTCAATCAAGTATCTAAAACAACTTACTAGATGACTTTCACCACTAATTATTCTTCCTCAGATTTTTTTCTTTGAGCTAGAGAAATTAATCCCATACCTGATAAAGCAGCCAATAGACCAGCTGTCAAGTGAGATGTCTCCTCAGAACCCGTATTTGGAAGAGTTTTAGTAGTTCTTTCTTCTGTAATACCTTGTTGTTCTGGATTTTCAATCACAGGAAGTTCTACTACTGTTGGAATATAGAATCCTGAAATGATATTTCCATTACGGTCTTTACGGATCACTTTCACACCTTTGGCTTGTCCTACAAAGTCTGCCTCAGGGGTAAAGGTGACGGTGCCATCTGGTGAGATTACATAAGTTCCTTCACCTGGAACGACTTTTTCAGTTGTTCCATCTTCAAAGGTTGGCGGAACTGTCAGATCGACATCACCTGTAAAGTTTGGTTTACCAGTCTGAGTTTGACCTTTAAGACCTTCTGATGTCGCATCACTCACTTGTGTTTGTCCAAGGACAGTTGGTGTGTAATGAGCAGTAACTACATTTCCATACATATCCAAACGTTTCACAACCAATCCTTTAGCTGTCCCAACAAAGTCTGGTTCTGGAGTAAAGGTAATCTTACCATCTTTATCAATTGTATAGCTTCCTTCACCCGGAACAACCATAGTCGTGCTACCATCCTCAAAGGTTGGTGGTACAGTCGAATCGATATGTCCTTCAAACACTGGTGTTGCCACTTGAGGTTGGCCTTTTGCTCCTGTAGAAGCCGTATCATGACCAGTAGATGGATCCACAACTGTTGGGCGATAGCTTGCAGTAACTGGAGTACCATTCTTATCCTTGCGGACAATCGTTACGCCTGTTCCTTTTCCTACAAAATTAGCTTCTGGAGTGAAGGTGACGATGCCATCTGGTGAGATTGCATAAGTCCCTTCACCTGGAATCACTTTTTCAGTTGATCCATCTTCAAATGTCGCCGCCACAGTTTCATCGATTGGAACAAGCGGATTACCACCTTCAAATGTTGGCGTACCTGTTTGAACAAGACCCTTAATATTAACTGAAGAAGTATCTTTACCAGTTGGAGTCACCTTAGTAAACTCTGGACTGTAGGTCGCAGTAACTGGAGTGCCATTCTTATCCACACGTTTCACTGTAACTGGATCTGGGTTTCCAACAAACTGCTTGTCTGGAGTGAAGGTCACTGTACCGTCTGGTGCAATCGTGTAAGTTCCTTGACCTGGAATAGATTTCCCTTTGCTTCCATCTTCGAAGGTTGGCTCTACTGTTTCATCGATTGGAACCAGTGGATCACCACCTTGGAAAGTTGGGGTGCCTGTTTGAGGGACACCTTGAGGACCTGTGCTCGTTGCGTTAGTGCTGGTTGGAACTACTTCTTTCACAACCGCTTGGTACTTGACAGTAACAGGAGTTCCGTTGGCATCCACACGAGTCAATTCAAGCTCTGGTGTTTCACCCTTGAACTGTTTATCAGGAGTGAAGGTCACCTTACCGTCTGCATCCACTTCGAACTTACCAACATTTGGCACTTCTTTCACAGTTGTACCATTGTCAAATAGCGGAGTTGAATCAGCTGGGAATGGAACTGAGTCATGACCTGGAGTGAAGGTCACTTTACCTTCTTGGACTTGACCTTGCAGACCTTCTGTCTTATCTCCCGTACCAGTCGGAGTTACCTTAGTAAACTCTGGACTGTAGGTTGCAGTAACTGGGGTGCCATTCTTATCCACACGTTTGACTGTAACTGGATCTGGTTTACCTACAAACTGCTTGTCTGGAGTAAAGGTTACAGTTCCGTCAGGCGCAATGGTGTAAGTTCCTTGACCTGGAATAGTCTTCTCCTTGCTTCCATCTTCGAAGGTTGGCTCTACTGTTTCATCAATTGGAACCAGTGGGTCGCCACCTTGGAAGCTTGGAGTGCCCGTTTGTGGAACACCTTGAGGACCTGTGCTGGTTGCACCGGTTCCTGTTGGGGTTACTTTCGTAAACTCTGGACTGTAAGTCGCAGTCACTGGGGTACCATTCTTATCCACACGTTTGACAGTGACTGGGTCTGGGTTCCCAACAAACTGCTTGTCTGGGGTGAAGGTTACAGTTCCGTCTGGCGCAATTGTGTAAGTTCCTTGGCCTGGAATAGACTTCTCTTTACTTCCATCTTCGAAGGTTGGCTCAACTGCTTCATCAATCGGAACCAGTGGGTCGCCACCTTGGAAGGTTGGGGTACCTGTTTGTGGAACACCTTGAGGACCTGTGCTGGTTGCGTTAGTGCTAGTTGGGGTTACCTTAGTCACTGTTGGAGTATAAGTCGCAGTAACCTCTGTACCGTTCTTATCTACACGTTTGACTGTGACTGGATCTGGTGTGCCAACATATTGTTTTTCTGGTGTAAAGGTAATAGAGCCATCTGGATTGATGCTGTATTCACCTACACCTGGAACTGTTTTCGTTGACTGTCCATCTTCGAAAGTCATTGGTTTCGTATCATCAATTGGAACCAATGGATTACCTTCTGTGAAGGTTGGGGTACCTTTTTGCGGTTGACCTTGGATACCATTTGAAGTGGCGTCCGTTGAAGTTGGGGTTACCTTAGTCACTGTTGGAGTATAAGTCGCAGTGACTTCTGTACCGTTCTTATCCACGCGTTTAACCATTACTGGATCTGGTGTGCCAACGTACTTCTTATCTGGCGTAAAGGTGATAGAACCATCAGAATTGATGCTGTATTCACCTACACCCGGAACGGTCTTCGTTGACTGACCATCTTCGAAAGTCATTGGTTTTGTATCATCCAGTGGAACAGCTGGATCGCCTGCTGTAAAGGTTGGCTTACCACTTTGTGGCTGTCCTTGCAGACCAGTTGATGTATCATTTGTACTTGTTGGAGTGACTTTAGTCACTGTAGGTTGATATACTGCTTCGGCAGTAGAACCATTCTTATCTGTCACACGGAGGGTTGCAGGAGTTGGCGTTCCATAGAAATCAGGTGCTGGTTGGAAGCTAATATCCCCATTCGGTTGAACAGTATAAGTTCCTTGAAGTTTACCGCTAGCATCATGTACTGGTAAGCTGTTACCTTGTTGAACTTGTCCATCAACCACAAACTGTGGACCTTCTGGTGCAAATGGTACAGTCTCATTTTGTCCATTGATAGTTGCTTGACCAGGAGTAAAGGTAAGGTGGCTATCTTGTTTTTGACCCTGGAGTCCAGTAGTCTCTGCTCCTTGCCCTGTTGGAGTTGCAGCCTTAACATCCGCTTGATAGGTAGCTGTTACTTCTGTTCCGTTCTTATCTACACGCTTAACAGTTTCTGCAGTTGGACGTCCAGAGTAGCCAGGAACTGGTTGGAAAGTAACGCGACCTGTACTATCCACCTTATAAGTTCCAACGCCAGGAACCTCTTTCGTTGGCTGACCGTTGTCAAAAGTTGGTGCAATTGATTCATCAATTGGAATACGGTTATCACCTGGAGTGAAGACCAAGTTCCCAGATTGCTCTGCACCTTGAATACCTTCAGAACTTGCGTTTTGGGATGTTGGAACAACTCGGGTAACAGTTGGTTGATAAGTGGCAAAGTGATCATTACCACTTGCATCATTTACTTTTAATTTAATCGGATCAACAGTTCCTACAAATGATTTATTTGGGGTAAAGGTTACTCGACCCGTAGTTGGATCTAGGTTAAAGGTACCAACTTCTTTACCACCTGATGTTGCAGGAATACTAGTTCCTGAGATAGGTTCTCCGTTTCCATCCAAGAAAGTAGCAGGATTACTTGCAGATGGTTGAACCGGTGTGTTAGCTGGATTCCCATCAGTAAATAAAATATCTTTTACTTGCGGTAAACCTTGAGCATCAGTTGAACGATGTTCAGTAAAATCAACTACAGTAGGAACATAACGAGCATCCATAGAATTTAGAGGTTGGTTGACAACAGGCTCTGAATTATTTTTTGCAGTCCATTCTGTGCTTGCACCATTGCTATCAAAGCGACGGATGTTAATACCTGATGTAGTCCCAACGTATCCAGCTTTCGGAACGAAGACAACATCAACATTGTCACCATTTGGCGTCACCTTGTAACGTCCTTCTGCTGTTGTATACCAACCTTCTGCATCTGCTGTTAATTCACGTCCGTTATTATCTAAAACGACAGGCGCCTTATTAGTATCAATGGTTGTTCTAGCATTCTCGTCCTCTTTAGAATAACCACGAGGTGTGAAGGCTAAGCTTGTTTGTTGTTGTTGATCGCGTAAGCCCTTTGTTTCCTTCTTCTCACCTTTTGGTGGATAAGTAAGGTTAACTTGTAAGTCTTCAACTTCACCACTAAAGGCTGTGCCAGTCGGTTTCTCGATATCACCTTGGTTCAAAGCAATACGAACACGCATTCCTAGCTTCTTAACGTTATCATCGTTCATAGGTGGGTGATTTCTAAAAGTAACGGTATAGTCGCCTTCATTTGTTACTTCTGTAAAATCACTAGCTTCATTCTCATCAAATTTACCGTTATTATTGAAATCAATCCAAGCTCGAACATAAGCTTTTTCATTTCCATTAGCTGAAGCATGGAAACGAAGCGAATAATCACCATCACGAAGACGATCTGCTTGGAATAACTCATGAGTCTTACCAACTAAGTCTGCTGGTAAAAGCTGATCAATCCCTTCATCAGCATGATCTGTACTATCATCATGGGTCCAATCATTACCTGACGTAGTATCAATATCAGCAGGTTTTCGACCAAGGTAAGGTTGTGGATTTTGTGCTCCCGTAGCAGCATTGTAACCAGAAATAGTGTGAACTGCATTTCCATAACTTTCAGGAGCATCTCCAGTATCTACAACCATGAAACCAATCATAGCAGCTTGCTGACCAGAAGATGCAATATAAATTCCAACTTCTGATGCTTCACGAGTCATCACAATTGGCACAGTATGGTCTTTAGAAGTGTTTGGACCAAATACTTGTGAGCCTAAGCCACCTGTTCTTTGATCAGGATTTGTAAATTTTGTCCAGTCAATCGTTGGAATCGTTGCATTGTCACCAATATACTGACCAAGTCGATTAGGATTCATTGGTGCGTAGGTATCTGTAATCACTTTACCTTGTGGTGACACACGTTTCCATTCAGCTAAATGTTCCCATCCTTTACCATTGGTCGTAAAGATAGCATATTCACCTGGGTTTGCTTCTTCTCCATCCGCCATAACCACTGTAGCCTTAACAGGCTTGTTTAGATATGTTGCTTCAACCTTAAACTTCACTCCATAACTTGCACCATTCTTAGGAACCTGCAATTGGGTTCTACGTCCATTAGTATCAATTCCCTGCTCACGAAGAGATGTCCATTGGTTCATAGGAGCACCAATGATTTTTGGTCGTGCAGAGTCGCCCTCTTTAACTTGGCGATTATAGTCTGCAGGCACATATCTAAACCAGGTGTTTTTAGCATCAGGATCATAACTATTTTCATAAGAAGTTCCTGCTACACGATCACGATAAATCTCAGTTGAGTGGAAAGGTTTTAGTTCCGTAACTGTTAATTTAACGACATATCCTGGAGAAATTTCCTTCTCATAAACACTACCTACTTTAAGAGAACCGTCAGTATCAAGTCCTTTAAATGCCTGACTATCACCAAAATCTAACCAGTTAATTTGCTTAACTAGATCCGCAGGGCGTTTCTTTTCGGAATCTGCTAAAGTTGGTTTTTCAATTGTGTTGTTAGGATCTCCATCACGTAAACCAGTAGGTGTAGCATCTCGACGTGCTCGGCGAGAACGTGTAGGTTGCGTAGCCTCCCTAGTCTCTACTGGTTGTTCTACAGCTCTTGAAGCACTTACAGTTTCTGAGCTAGCTTCAGTTGAAGCTGAATTGGCACTCTCTGCAGGCTTCATTTCTGTAGGAGCAACTGGCTTCTCAACTGAAGGTTGAGGCGATTCAGAAACAACTGGCTGTTCATTCTTTGGTTTCTCAATAGACTCTGAAGCTGAGTTTGCAGGTTTACTATTTTCAGCGGATTGAGGAGCCTCAGTAGCTGAAGCAACTAAAGTAGTTGCAGGTTTTGGTGATGTCTCAGAGTTTGCTGGTGCTGTAGAAGTTGCTGATGGTTCAGCAAGATCCGTTCGAGAAATCTCATTTTGGACACCAGAAGCGCTTGTTTCATCAGCGCTAACCTGAGACGTCACTCCCAATAGAACCAAGGTAGACAAGAGTACAGAACAAACACCCACGTTTAGTTTCCGAATAGAAAACTTACGAAGATGTGGATTAAATAATTCTTTTCCCATTAGAATCTCCTAAAATTATTTTTTAAGATATTATACATTATTTTTAATGATTTAGCTACTAAATTATCCTAGAATAATAACTTTTTTTCTATTAAATAAGCAAAGCTTTTAAATATTATTATATTGAGCGTTCTTTATGTTTGTTTTTAGGAATATTTATATTAATGTTTTATCTCTCAAATAAATTATTTTACAAACTAAATTAACCTTTCTTAGAATATAATAAAAAATTCCTGCTATTTATAAAGCATCAAAGAACCACTCACTCCAAAGAGCAAGTGGTTCTTATACTTTTTATTTTTCAAGCAAGCTGAGCGCTTCAGCATCCGCAATAATCGTCACATCAGGGTGATTTTGCAGACTACTTGCTGGTAGACTCTCAGTCACTGGTCCAGACACTGTTCCGGCAATAGCTTCTGCTTTTGATTCACCGTAAGCAAAGAGAATAATTGACTTGGCATCCAAGATGTTTTTAATCCCCATTGAGATAGCTTGGGTTGGAACGTCTTCAATCTTGTCAAAGAAGCGAGCATTGGCTTCGATAGTAGACTGGTCCAGCTCTACAAGGTGTGTTTGACTGTCAAATGGAGTACCAGGTTCATTAAATCCGATATGTCCATTGCGACCGATTCCCAAGATTTGCAAATCAACAGGATGGTCAGCCAAAATTTGGTTGTAGCGTTCAACTTCTTCTTCAGCATTATCCTTAACACCACGTGGCAAGAAGCTTTCCTTAAATGGTTTTTGGTTAAACAGGTTTTCTTGCATGAAGTAACGGTAAGATTGTGGATTGTCCCCATCAAGCCCTACATACTCATCAAGGTTCACACTGGTTAGATTTGAAAAATCAAGGTCACTCTCAACGATTTCTTTGTAAAACTCAAGTGGACTACTTCCTGTCGCAAGTCCCAATGTTTGAGCGCCATTGGCTAATTTTTCCTTCAAAATCTCAAAAGCAACTTTTCCACCTTCGACTTGGTTTTCAACTTTAATAACTTTCATCTTTTCATCCTCCGTTTTAATCTATATTTATTATATGGTATAGACCAATTTTTGTCAAGTGAAAACGATTTAATTTCTAAAAAAAGAGCGTCCAAACTTGAAACGTGTTATAATGGATAGGATTAGAACTTAGAAAGAATGAACAGATATATGAATACAGCTGATTTTGATTTCCACTTGCCTGAGGAATTGATTGCCCAAACACCCCTTGAAAAGCGAGATGCCTCCAAACTCCTCATCGTCAATCGTGAGACGAGAGAAATGCAGGATAAACACTTCCACTCTATTATCGACATGCTGGAACCAGGTGATGCCCTTGTCATGAACGATACTCGCGTTCTCCCTGCCCGCCTCTATGGTCAAAAGGAAGAAACTGGAGGCCATGTGGAGCTTCTCCTACTCAAAAATACCAGTGGAGATGAGTGGGAGGTTCTCGCCAAACCTGCCAAACGCCTCAAGGTCGGGACTCGTGTCAACTTTGGTGATGGTCGCCTCAGCGCTGTCGTTACGGAAGAATTGACCCACGGGGGCCGCTTTGTCCGCTTTGAATACCAAGGAATTTTCCTAGAAGTTTTGGAAAGTCTGGGTGAAATGCCACTACCGCCCTACATCCACGAAAAACTAGATGACCGTGAACGTTATCAAACGGTCTACGCCAAAGAAAGTGGCTCTGCTGCTGCACCAACTGCTGGACTGCACTTTACCAAAGAACTGCTAGCAGAAATCCAAGCCAAAGGTGTTCATCTAGTCTATCTCACTCTCCATGTCGGACTCGGAACCTTTAGACCCGTTTCTGTAGACAATCTAGACGAACATGAAATGCACTCCGAATTCTACCAGCTTTCTGAGGAAGCAGCTGCCACCCTTCGCTCTGTCAAGGAAAAGGGAGGTCGCGTCATCGCTGTCGGAACCACTTCGATCCGCACACTGGAAACCATCGGTTCCAAGTTTAATGGGCAAATCCAAGCAGATTCTGGCTGGACCAATATCTTTATCAAACCAGGCTACGACTGGAAGGTTGTGGATGCTTTTTCAACCAACTTCCACCTTCCCAAGTCAACTCTTGTTATGCTAGTTTCTGCCTTTGCTGGTCGTGACTTAGTCCTAGATGCCTATCACCATGCCATCCAAAAACACTACCGCTTCTTCAGTTTTGGAGATGCCATGTTTATCTATTAAGAAAATCCCTATTAGGAAACCTAATAGGGATTTTTCTAATTATTCTATACCAAACTTTGGATCTTTCAAACTCTGAACACTGGCATTGATAACTGCTCCGATAATCAAAATCTTTGCAATGAGAATAAACCAGAACATCATGACTACCACGATAATGGAACTGAAAAATCGGACATCAACCAGATGATTAACATAACTATTGACGTAGACAGAAAAGATATTCAATAAAAAGATAAGAGTTAGCAAGACAAAGACACTTCCTGGTAAAACATAGCGGATTCGTGGTGCTTTTACTTTTGGAAGGAAGTAATAAATCATGACTAGAATGGCAAAGATCAAGGCATAGACCAGAGGGCCTGTAAAGTCTTGCAGGTAAGAAAATAGCGGACTGTCTGATTGCCAGTAAGTTTTGAGGAGGTTAAGCAACATACGACCAAACATACTCAAAAACAAGGCAAAGGCAAAAAGGATCTGCAAGCCAAAACTAACAAGTAGACTCATCAACTGATGGGAGATAATGCCTCGACTCTTGGTCACTCCATAGGCTTTGTTAAAGGCTTTTTGGAGGAAATCCATTGATTTCGAAAAAGTCCAGAGGGCAGATAAAACAGCAAAACTCAGCAAACCAGTCGATGGTTGAGTCAGAACTTCTCGGACAATCTTGGCGACCACATCATACACCGTATCAGGCAAAAATTCCTTGATCGTCAGTAAGAAATTTGAGACCGGAATCTGAAAATAAGGCAAAATATTGACCATTATCATTAGCAAAGGAAAGATTGAAATCAACCAATAGTAGGCAACCGCAACACTGGTCAACTCGCTATCAGATGCTTGATAATAATGCAAAAAAGCTTTCAATAAGGGCCTGTCCATCAGCTCTTTCCACCACTTTTTCATGTTTCATCCTCCGTCATTTTCTTCATCATCTAAGTTCTTCTTATTAAATCTAGCATATCATAAGGTAAGGTATTCGCAGCCTCTTTCAGAGAATAATTTTCTAAATTATTCACATTTTGTCGTAGTTTTTTGGCATACTTGGCTGTTATCAGTTTAGCTTCTTCGTATTCAAAGATTGCCTTACGTTCGAGATAGTAGCCTCGCAGCATTTCTTCGATATTGTTTGGCTTGATGCGATTGATAACCCGCTCAACAAAAGCACCGCTTCCGATAATGGCCGTCTCGCGTAGACGAGACTCTTGCATAAAGCTAATCAGAGAACTCTTGTAAACCCCTTTTAGGTTTTCCAAACTCTCGATAATCAGCTCTGTATTTTCCAAATACAACTCTGAAATCTGATCATAGTCAACTGCTAATAGTTTACGAGATTCTTCATTCATCCAACTACGAAAAGTTTTGCCAAAGGTAAACATTTCATGGAGTAGAAAGCGCAGTATCCGTAAGGAAACTAGGAAATAATAAGTCACTCTAGAAGCGAAGTTCCGATTGATACTCTGCTCCATGTTTTTTAGGTAACGTTGGTAAACTCGATAGCCACGCTCACTGATTCTATTTTCTTCGTAGGCTTGCTCTAAACCATCACTCTCAATACTTAAGATAAGAAGTTTGAGGGACTCCCAGTCCTCCTGGACTCTCTTATTTTCCAGACTAAGGATGAGGTTTTCAATTCGACCATGATAATTATCAATAGCTGCATAAAGAGGAAGTTTGTTCTTGTGATGGTCCAGTTCTTTTTCTAATTCTGCAGCTACATCATTCAAAATCGCAATATGCATCAAATGATCCTTGCTTTCCTCTTGTTCCTCAGATAAGTGAGGGAGGACCAGTAAACCTGTTAGAAAGCTTAATAGTGTAACGCCTGCTACGAGAAAGAGCAACAGAGGATACTCCTGCTCCAAATGACTTGGTATGAGGAGAATAGTCGCGATAGATACTGTCCCTTTGACACCAGAGAAGGTCAAAAGAAGCATATCTTTCGTGTACTTATGAATTTTTTTCTTAAGTCGACGTGTCCTCACAAAGTAAAAACCAGCAATCATGACAAAGCGGATCGCAAAGAGTAAGAAGGTCAGAACGACAACTGAAAGCAGTAAAAGAAGGGGATTGTAGAGAGAATTAGACAAGATCGGCTCTGCTATCAACTCTAATTCCATTCCCAAGAGAACAAAGACTGATCCATTTAGCATAAAGGTCACGGTGTGCCAAACGGTCTCCGTCACGGTGTCTACCTGAGCCTCAAGGAGCGTAATTTTCTTAAAGCGACTGGCCTTCAAAATACCTGCAACCACTACTGCGATGATCCCTGAAACATGAAACTCTTCTGCGATGAAAAAGGTCATGAGCGGCAAACTTAGCTCTAGCAATAGTTCACTGGCTATATCTATCGCTCGTACACTCAGTAAAAAGCTATGCAAAAAACGATTGACCATAGCCGTCACAAAACCGACTACAAAACCACCAAGTATAGAAAGTGCTAGGGAAGTTCCAGCTTGGCTGAAAGAAAACGTTCCTGTTGTCCAAGCAGCAAGAGCCATCTGAAAGGCAACCAAACCCGAAGCGTCATTTAAGAGCCCTTCCCCTTTTAGGATATTGGAAACCCGTTTGGGAAAACGAAAACGTTCAGAAAGAGATGCAAAGGCAACCAAATCTGTTGGCCCAAGTGCCGCTCCAACTGCTAAACAGGCAGCCAAAGGAAGAGTCATCCAAAGAAAGTGAGCCATGCCCCCCAAGCTTAAGGTCGAGATAAAAATCACAGGAAAGATCAGAAAGACAACAATCCGCCAGTGCTTCAAAATGGACGTAATATCTGCTTCTTCTGCCTCCCGGAAGAGTAAGGGACCAATAACCATGGCCAGAAACAGCTCTGTATTGAGATGAAAGTCCGCATCGGGAACAAATAAACCAATCCCAATCCCCAAAAGAATTTGTACAAGAGGAAGGGGCAAAAAAGGGAGAATTTTATTGGTCGTAGTTGAAATGATTAAGACAAATAAAAATAGAATCAAGTAAATGAGTAATTCCACACAATTCCTCCTTAATCTTTTTTACAACAAGATTCAAAAATCTCCTTTTGCTCTTGGATTTTCTGATCAATCTTAGAACAGTCTTTGTGCTCAATTTTTTTCTGGCATCGTTCCATTTCAAGAGTCACTAATTTTTTCTTAATTTTAAGCATTTTCTTGCTCATATGTGCTTCGTCGAGCACCCCGACTGCTCGCTCGTGATGCGTTGACTCGACAAAATTTTGGCGCATTGCCTCAAGCTTCTCACGAAGGTATTGTTTATCCATGTCTATACCTTTCTAATTTTTCAATCATAACTAAAAACGGTGGATTATTAACTTGGTTGAGAGTCCGATAAATGGCAGCTGTATACTCTTGTTGGTTCAACTGGCTAACAAAATCCAATACAGCATCCCTCTCGGTGTCTCCTCCTTCATGACCATAGTAAATCATAATTGCAATCCGTCCCCCTTTGACAAGCAAGTGACACAGCTTTTCTAAGGCTTCGATAGTAGTCTGAGGTTGGGTGATGACGGATTTGTCAGCAGAAGGTAAATAACCAAGATTAAAAATCCCTGCCTTAGCTTCTGTCACAAACTGGTCTAGTGTCTCATGACCTTTCAAGATTAACTGGGCATTTTTCATTCCAGCCTGATCCAAACGCTCTTGCGTCTTCTCCAAAGCCTGCTCCTGAATATCAAAGGCATAGACTTGCTTGGCTAGCTTGGCTAGAAAAAGGGTATCATGGCCATTACCCATGGTCGCATCCACAACAATATCCTCTTTTGTCACGACTTCAGCTAAAAAATCATGCGCCATCTCAAGTGGTCTTTTCATTTTTAAACTCCTGTTTTTCAGCCTTGCATCCTTGCACACTTCCACGACGGCGCATCTCAGTTTCAATAGCATTTAGCACTTCCCATTTATTGAGGCTCCACATAGGACCAATCAACATATCTCTCGGTGCATCTCCTGTAATTCGATGGATGACGATATGCTTGGGAATGATTTCCAACTGGTCACAAATGACCTTGACATACTCGTCCTGACTCATCAGTTGCAAACGTCCTTCGTGGTAATCTCGCTGCATCCGTGTATTGGTCATGAGGTGAAGCAAGTGCAGTTTAATTCCTTGAATATCATTGTCCGTAACACAGCGACGGACATTTTCAACCATCATCTCATGGGTTTCACCGGGCAAACCATTGATCAAATGGGAAACAATCTCAATCTTGGGATACTTTCTCAAGCGTTTTACTGTTTCCACATACAATTCATAAGAATGGGCACGGTTAATCAGGTCAGAGGTTGCTTCAAAGGTAGTCTGTAAGCCCAATTCAACTGTCACGTGCATACGTTCCGATAACTCAGCCAAATATTCGATGGTTTCGTCTGGCAGACAGTCTGGCCGTGTTCCGATATTGATACCTACTACACCTGGCTCGTTGATAGCCTGCTCATATCGTTCCCGAATCACTTCCACCTTTTCATGGGTGTTGGTAAAGTTTTGAAAATAAACCAGATACTTTTTAACTTCTGGCCACTTGCGGTGCATAAAGTCAATTTCCTTATAAAATTGCTCACGGATAGGGGCATCCGGTGCCACGATGGCATCTCCAGAACCTGAAACCGTACAAAAAGTACAACCACCATGGGCTACAGTTCCATCCCGATTTGGACAGTCAAATCCCGCATCAATAGGAACTTTGAAAGTCTTTTCTCCGAAAAGTTTTCGATAATAATCATTCAAGGTATTATAAGATTTCATAACTTTCATTATAACAAAAAACACCTACAATCTCAAAAGCCTGACTTTCCTACAAATTCCCTTGTTTCTCATTTCCTTTAGCGTTTTTTTATGATACAATATGGGTATGATTTTAATGAAAATAGCATCTATTTTATTATTGATATTAACCTTGGTGGTTTGCTTTATTGTCACCAAGCTTTTCGGACTTAGGAAAATAGGGTTTAATTTCGCGGATATAGCTTTTCCACTTTTGGTATTTGAGTACTACCTGATTACTGCTAAAGCCTTTACCCACAACTTTCTACCGCGACTTGGAGTCGCACTTTCTCTCCTAGCAATCCTCCTTGTAGTCTTTTTCCTTGTCAAAAAACGAAGTTTTTATTACCCTAAATTCATCAAATTCTTCTGGAGAGCTGGTTTTCTCCTTACCTTAATCATCTACATAGCTATGATTGTCGAATTGATGATGCTCCCATAAAAAACATTCCCTCAGACAGCTGTCTAAGGGAATGTTTTTATCTTCATACTTACTTTCTAAGCTCTACCAAGATACTTTTTCTTATTTCCTAAATGTTAAGGCGTAGAATTTTTCATCCCAAAGAAGTTTCATTTCCTTTTCCTTAACTTCACTTGGAACAGCATTCTCAATTTCACTCAAATCAACAGTAGCGTCTTTAAAATAATCCTTACTAAAATGATTTTTCTTATATTGCTGATCCACATAGTCAGCCGTCTCATCTGCAATTAAAATCTTAGTCCCTGGCTTCGCCACTCGTAGCATTTCCTGCATAGCCTTGGCCTTATCATTGAAAAAATTGATTCCGCCAATATGGTAGACAATGTCAAAACTATTATCCGCAAAGGGGAGATCCTCCGCGCAAGCATGGAAAAGTTGCAGATTGGTCTTTTTAGCGCAAGATTTCTGGCATTTTTTTAGCATACTGATAGAAATATCTACCCCTACAAAGTCTAAACTTTTCAGGTCAATTGTCTCAGGAATATAACGGAGGTCTTGGCCAGTCCCGATAGAGACATAAAGAACAGATAAATTATCCTTCCATTCTATTTCCTCCATCAGATCCTTTCTCAACTTATCAATTGCCTTGCCGTGGAGAAGTGGTCCTATCCATTTCTCACTCATATCATACCAGCGAGCCATACGGTTGTACATGGTCATGTATTTAGCATTATCTCCAGATAAATAATCTGGATTAAGAGACAGATAGATAGTCCCATCTTTTTGAAAATTTTCCACCTCCAAACCTGACTTCAATTTATCTTGTAATCTTGTTTCAATCATATGCAACATCTCCTTTTTTATTTGTCACCTATTATAGAGGATTTCGTAGCGAAAACAATAGCTTTTCAGTAAGTGGCAACTATCCACTTGTATCCGGTAGTAGAACCAGGGTCAGTTACAAAAAAACAAGTGCCAATTTCCATTGACACTTGTTTCTACTTTTAAACTGTGTTGCAAAATTTCGTGAAAGATACCGTTTAAAAAACTTAATCTTCTTTTTTGCGTCTTGCCAAGAATCCTGTTCCCAATCCAAGTAGGGCGATTCCAGCTACTAGAGCCACTTGGTTAGACTCGCTTCCTGTATTAGGCAATTCCCCACCTTTTTTAGGCTTACCTGGTTCATTTGGTTTGCCAGGTGTTGGTTTTTCAGGAGTGTGCGTATTTGTAATGTTGTAACCTTCTACTGAAGCAGTATAACCATCTGGAACATTCACTTCTTCAACAGTGTAGGCAATCTCCTTACCTTCTTGATAACGATCAAGACCTGTAAACTCATAAGTCCAGCCACTTGTTTCTGACACTGTAGCTGTCTGACCAGTTTCCTTACCATCTGCAAGAAGTTTTACGGTGATAGATGCTGGACGGATGCCATCTTTGTTATCTTCATCTTTCCAGATTTTATGACCTTTTACAGCTGTTTTTTCTGGAGTATGTTCGTTGGTAATGGTGTACTTACCATCCTTGTCTGTAGTGATGGTTGCTTTGTATTCTGTCATAGCAGTTTCTTTGACAGTGTACTTGATTTCCTTACCATTCTCATACTTAGGAAGTTTTTTAGATTCGAACTTCCAGCCAGTTTTTTCTGAAACTTCAATTTCTTGAACAACCTTGTCGCCGTTAATAATTTGAACTTTCACAGATGTTGTACGTTTACCGTCTTGGTTGTTGTTATCTTTCCACACCTTAGTTCCTGAAAGAACTACTGTTTCTACGTCATGAGTGTTAGTCACCACTTGACCAGTTACAGAGGCTTTATAGCCAGCTGGTACATCTACTTCATCGATAGAGTAAGTAATTTCTTTACCAGCTTCGTATTGTGGAAGATTTGTGAATGATGCTACCCAAGTGTTAGCGTCTGTCTTATCCTTAGCTGTCAAGGTTAATTTCTTACCTTCAACGGCTACTGGATCAGCATCTCCTACTTTTTTGTAAAGTTGAACCGTTACGGACTCAGGACGTTTACCATCTTGGTTGTTCGCATCGTTCCATACTTTTGTTACCTTGTAGTCAATTTCTTTAGGAGCATATTTGTTTGTGATGGTAAAGTCTGTAATAGTCGCTTCGTATTCTGCTACGGCTTCTTCTGTTACAGTGTATTTGATTTCTTTACCAGCTTTATATTTTGCTAATTTCGTGAATTCGACAGTCCAAGTTCCGTCTGCGGCTGCTTGAACTTCTTTCGAATCAACTTGCTGACCGTCTGCTAAAAGATTGATTGTAATCTTGGTTGGACGTTTGCCGTCTTGGTTGTTCGCGTCATCCCAGTTCTTAGTTGCTTTTACAACAACTGTTTCTGGTAAATAGCTATTTGTGATAGTGAATCCTGATGCAGCATCACCAGTAACTTCAGAAGTGTAACCAGGAACAGTTACTTCTACTACCGTGTACTGGATAGGTGTGCCACCTTTATCAGCATCAAGGTCTTTGAAGCTTCCAGCCCAACCATTTGCTTCAGTCAATTCAAGTGTTTTACCAGTATCTTGACCATCTGCAAGCAATTTAACTGTGACAGAAGATGGGCGTTTGCCATCTTGGTTGTTCTCGTCCTTCCATACTTTCTTAACAGAAACTTCCGTTTTTGCTGGAGTGTAAGTGTTCTCGAAAGCTTTTTCATCATCGTAAGAAACAGTTGCTTCAAGTGCGCCTTTACCCTTGTCCGCTACAGTAACTGTAGCCGTAACAGTTTTAGTATCGTACTTGATGCTTGTATCACTGCCAGCTTTTTCAGCAATTTTAAAGGTATAAGTTCCTGCTTTGTCGAATTCCAATTCTGAGAAAGCAATGTTTCCGTCTTTGTCATTCTTCACAGTTTCTTTCACCTTACCATCTTGGTCTGTTAAAGTGAATTCAAACTCTTCAGCCTTTAACTCACGTCCTGTAAGTTTTTTATTAGCTTTAATCTTAACTTTAGCTTTGCTACGTTTATTTGTAACTGTTTTGATAGCTCCGTCTTGTCCAACAGTCATCTCAAATGGAGTAGGATTTAACTCATATCCCTCAGGAGCCTGAACCTCAGTTACTGTAAAGTTCCCTTTCTTGATATCACTTTCTGAGTAAATAGATGATTCAGCAATTCCGTCATCATTTGTCGTTACAATTTCCTCTTTAGCCGTAGCTCCTGCCGGAGGAGTAATCTTGAATTTTGCTCCTTTTAGACGGTCATGAGTCAGCTCATCGACCTTGTAAAGAATGATACGGTAACCAGTTTCTAACTGAATTGTACCGCCTGAAGCAACTACTGAGTTTCCGATTTGCTTAACGACTGTCTTATTACTATAGTCGTCATATGTAAGAATCTGGTCATCACCCTTCATTTCAGCATTATTCTGAACTTTTGTTCCATCAGCTGGAGCACTTGTTTTATAATTAATTCGAAATGCTGCAGGTTTCCCGTTCTTAGCAACAATTGAAGAAGCATTGTTAATTGTTAAAGTAAAATCGGTATATGACTCATTCCAACTAACTTGGTAATCTTTACCAGCTTCTAAGACCACCTCATCTTTAAAGTAATAAGATTTATCGTACCAACCTGCCGTAACTTTAAATGTTTCTGGAATCATCTGCATCGGTGAGGCATTAGGATCAACCCAGTCATGAATTTCAATTTTGTTATAGGCAGCTTGTTTCGGATTAGCTCGGACATACCAACTGTGTAAATATTGTCCACTCTTATTTAGAGCACTAGATGTCCAATCCTCTTTATAAATCAAACCATGATACTTACTAAAATTCGCACGTCCAATACCTTCAGAATAATCAGATGCTTCGCCTCTTTTTACCTTAATCTGGTGTGTAATTTCATTTATGGTTTCCGTTTTATCAAATCGAAGCGTCTCATTGCTTAGTTCATTTTTAGAACTAAAACCAACAAAGAATGTCCCTTTGACATTTTGAACTTGATAGCCACCTTTTTTCTCAAGGTAAGCTTTCAGATTCTTTAATGTAATAGTTACCTTACCACCATTATTATCCCCATTTGATACAATTTGAGTTTCCCCGATAACGAGATCTGTTTCTTTGTCTTTCAAGTCAAAACTCTCATTTCTCACGGTTAACGGACTTGGGACTGTAAATGTAAAGGTGTCACCGTCCTCCAATTTGCCATCATAGGCACTCAAATCATACTCCACAGAGAACTTATAGTTTGAGTAGTCATGGTGCTCTGGAGAAAGGTTATAAATTCCATTTTCATCCGGACTTATAAATTTACCATTATCAACTTCCCAAATTCCGATATTACTGATAACATTCTTTAACTCCTTCGCTTCTGCTGAATTGGGAGCAAGGATTATCCCTAGAACACATGCCAGAGAAGTTAGGATGGATAACCAAAATTTCTTGTTCTTCATTTTCTTCCTTTCTAAATAACCGAAAACATAAAACGACCAACTATGATTGTCAAAACTCAACAACATCTCCTTTCAAATTCATTAAAATGGATGAGGCGCATTGATGAAACTACATCACATTTACAGACGTTCTTACAGTATGCAATTGCAATTATTTATCATATTGGTTCTGTTTTTAATATAGAAACCTCCTTTAATTTTATTATAAAACAAAATTAACTTTTTTTGTAATAATATAAGGTTATTACTCTTTACAAAATATTGACACTGTGTAAAATTTTAACTTATATTTTTATTTTATCAACATAAAGCTTTCTCTCAAGTGACAGAATGCCTATAAAACTAGCTTCAATTTATAAGAAGCACTTAAAAAGCAACATATTAAAATATTACATTTATTTATAAGTTTGAATTATCTTAATTTTTATTCCGACTACTTTATATAATTGTTAATCAAATAAAATTGTATAATACCCAACATTCTTTCTGAAATTAATATAAATTTGGAATTTTTATTTGTCTTGAATTGAATACAAAAAGACCAGGTTTCCCTGGTCTTTCTGAGATACAATTAGAAGAAATACTGATTCATTCTAGTCTTCTTTTTTGCCTTTAGTGGCGACTAATCCTGCCCCCAAACCGAGAAGAGCTAAACCTGCTGCTAGAGCTGCTTGACTTTCTGCACTTCCTGTATTTGGTAACTGTTCTTCTTGAACATGACTAGCTTCACTTGAAACAATTTTTTTTGTATCTGCTTTTTCTGATACTTGTGGTTTTGTAGATTCTTGAGGTACTGGTTTAGTTGTTTCACTAGCCGTACCAACTTCTACAATGCGATCTTGAGCCATGACTTTATCATAGCTTTCTTTTTCAGTTCGCTTGCCATTTTCAACCTCGATCAAGTGAACACGGATACCTTTTTGACCTTCTTGGAGAACACGAGTTTGACCCGCTGGAAGCTGATCATTCTTTTGTTCCTGAACCTTGAAATCAATTGTTTCTTCTTCGATTACAAGTTCTGGTCTGTTAAGGACTAGGTTCTTCACTTCATCTTCTGGAAGGGAGGTTCCTGGTTTCGTTCCAACCAAGACGATGCGGTCTGTCGGTGCCTCTACCACTTCACGGAGTTTTTCTTCCTTACTTCCACTAGGATTAACCGCTGTGAAGATCCGTTCCTTACCAACTTTTCCTTCTTGTTCTACACGAGTTTCACCTAGATACAGTGTTGAATCCTTTTTCTCAACTGTCTTGTAGGCCAAATCGTTTTCAACAAATTCGAGTTTTGGAAGTTCCTCTTGTACAGCAGCAACAGTCTTCTCAGAAACTGGTTTTTCCTTAGTCAACTGGATACGGTATTCCTTGACTTGTTTTCCACTTTCTGAAACAAAGCGAACAAGTACTGGAAGGCTATCGTCTCCGCTATCTACAACTGTTGAAGCTACTTGATTGCTTTCTTCGACTGAGACTTTAGGACGTTGACCTTTATAGGTGATTTGATAGTCTTGACGATCTTCAGCGAAGTCAGGAAGTTCTTTTCCATCCACAAGAATCTTCGATTGCGTACTTTCTTGAGGTAATTCACTCGGTGCAAGGAAGGTCATCTCAATCATCGCAACACCGCTCTTGTCTGCTTTACGCTCCATACGCCATCTCATGGCTTTGGCTTTGACAGCTTTAAATGTTACGTTGATTTCATAACCAGCTGCGATGTCTTTATCTGCACGATAAGGTACAGCTTCCCAATTTTCTGGATTGTTAAATGGATGAGCTGCATCGTAGGCTTGGTAGTTAGAATAGTAGGTAGGCACTTCAAACTCTGGGCCAATATAGCGTTCCAAAACGAGTTTAGATGGGGCATCCGTACCACTATCTGCAAAGAAATGAAGTTTGGCTTGCGCTACAGTCCGTTCTACAATCTTACCATTTTCACGGAAGATCACACCTGCTGATACTTCTGGATTAGAAGATGGTGTTGGAGACCAGTTTGTCCAACGACGATTTTCTGAATGATTTCCGTCATTGAGATAGTCCACACGGTCATGGGAGTTTCTATCAATGTCGTTAGTGGCTGAAGCAAAGGCGCGGTTACTATTTTCATCATACTCTGGGTTATTTGAAAGAGCTTCACCAAGTTTGTCTGTCACTCGTACAGTGAACTCAGCAACAAGATCACTACCAAGGACACGACCTCGAACAGTAAATTGGCCTGCTTTAGTCAGATTTTCTGCTGGAACTTCTTCCCATTCCACTGCCAAGTCTTTTGTTTCGTAACCGTCTTTACCTGTGAAGTAAACAGGAACCTTAGTTGGCAATTCAAGTGGTTGCCCTACTTGTAGCAAGCGAGCTTGTTTGACCGCAGCAACTGGTTTACGAGAGAGCAAGTCTTTATTGCTTGTAAAGTGTAGACGGTATTCTCCTAGGATGTCGCCATTTTCAGCTTTCGCGATAACACGAACTGGCTCACCTTCACGAACACTTGGAACGACGGTAGCGAGACCATTGTTGCTAACACTTGCTGTTACTGCAGGAACTTTTCCATCTACAGACTCAAGATAGTAGTCTGTCAAATCTGGGTTAAAGTTTGCTAAGTCTTTACCGTCAACTTGGATTCTCGTTTGTCCTTGTTTGGCTGCTGCGACTTGTTTCGCAAAAATTTGTACTTCTGTGATAGACGTTCCTTTCTTGCTATCAAGTCGAACCATACGAATGCGAACCGCATAGGTCTCAACTTTATCAAAGCTGAAATGATTCATTTCTCCAGCTTTTAATTGAGCTGGTGCTTTGAGATTGCTTACCTCTTTCCAGTTTGCAGGATCGTTAAAGGCATGGTTTTCCTCACCTACAAAGCTAGGGTTTTTAGGGGCTGTTGGAACGGTCTTACCGACATAATATTCAATCACATAAGACTTCGGTACACCAACTCCGTGGTCTTCGTGGAATCCGACACTTAGATTATCAACTGAACGTTTGCTCAAAATACCTGAATCTCCGAATAGGACACCAACTGAAGCTTCTGGATTAGTACGGTTCCAGTTTGTCCAACGGTTAGCTGGGCGATCATTAAAGGAAATCAATTTATCGTTGACGTTTGAAACAGGATCAGTTGGATTTGAGTCTGAAGCAAAGGCCAGTGGCAATTCTGAACCGGTCCATTGGTCAGAAATATTTGCTCCCTTCTCAGTTTGAGCAGATACGCGAACATGAAGTTTAGTTGTTAATTGCGTACCTTCTAGGCGACCATTAACTGTAAAGACACCTTCCTTGGCGTATTGCTCTGTACGAATCGTATCCCAAGTAACCTTAGCTGATGAAACGTGGCCATTTGAATCGTAGGTACGAACGCTTTCTGGTAATTGTGGTGCTTCTGCGATTGGAGTTGTCACACTGACTTCTTCAACTGAAACGATGCCTTCTACAGATACTTTAGCACGCGCTTCAAGGTCAATTCCTTCAACTTTACCTAGTACTTCAAATGTTTGATAGGAGTCAAGTTTTTCTTTCGGAATAGATTGCCAAGTGACTTTATGAGTTTTAGGGAAACCTTTGTCATACTCAACCGTTACTGTTGTTGGAAGAGTAGGTTCTTGATGCAAGTCTGTCACTACATTTACTGGACGGATAGATTGCGCAACCTTCGTCTCAGTATTGGCTTGGATAGTGAGTTCAACTTGGCCTTTAGCTCCCTCATATTCCGCTTTCAGAGTGACTGTTCCTGGCTTATGCAGCTCAAGCATTCCTTTACGAACTGCGACTTCCCCTTCACCACTTGTAGAGAAGGTCACCTTATCTGCTGGTAGAACTGCTTGTGTTCCGTCTTGATAGTGAGCGAGTACAGACAATTTGACTGTTTGGTCTTCTTTGAGAGCATCAGCTTTCTCCACTTGTAAGCTCAAGTGGTCAATTTTCGGTGCTTCTTCAAGGAATTGAATTGCATAGGTTTGAAGAGGTCCACCATCTTTTGGTTGAACATAGATGCTTGCACGCATGCCGTTTGCTGCACTTGCTTGGACTACAGTAACATCCGCATTTTCAGCACTTGCTACAACTTCTGGCAAGGATGCACCGTAAGCAAGAATTCGATATTGCATTGGATTTTGAGTAGTAAGACCAGTGACAGATTCGCCACCAACCGTTACAGTTGGTACTGCAGGTGCCACAGGATTACCTTCTTCTACTACAAGGGTAGCGTGAATAGTCTCACCACCCAGTTGACCAGTCATTTGAATACGTGATCCTGCAACTGACAGTTTAGCTTTATCTGCTTCCGAAATCTCCCACTTATCAACAACTTCGTATTCTTGTACGCTTCCATCCGTAACAGCAATAGAAACGTATTTGTCAACAGCGCTCAAGTCTGTTCCTGGAGCAACACGCTTAACAGTTGGAAGCTCATTTGCGATTGCTAGAATTTCGACACGGGCCTCAACTTCGCGTCCGTCTGCCATACCTTTAACAGTCACAACTCCTGCTTGGCTCACATCAACTGAAGACCAAGTTACTGGACGTTTTTCACGACTGCCATCACTGTAGATAAAACCGACTGTCTTCGGCATTTTTGGCTCTTTCTCAATAACAGTACGTACTTTTGGTACTTCTGTACCTAAAACAGTCTTTTCTTGTCCTTCTTTCTTACCTGTAAAGACAGTGACTTGGTCCGATTTCAAGAGATCTGAATGAGCTGTCAGTGTGAATTTACCTGCTTGCTCAGTTGATTTAACAATGGCAACCCCTTTACCGTTAAAGGCTCTGCGAATCCAAGAACCATCTGCTTGTGCCTTATAACGTTCACGGCTGGCTTGTTCCCCGTTATCAACACCAACCAGCTGACCTTGGCCATGCAATTGGAAACGAACCAAATTATTGGCAGTTGGTACCACATTTCCTTCACTGTCTACGATTTCGTAGTAGATGTAGGTCAAGTCTTTTCCATCTGCTGCGATTGCGTGTTCTTCCTTGACGAGACGAACACCTGCTGGTTGGCCTGCAGTAGTGATCTTATCACGTGCAATTTCTTTTCCAGCTTCATCGCGAGCTACAGCTTCCAAAGTACCTGGTTGGTACGCAACCTTCCACTCAAGGTAGAGTTCCTTGGCATTGGCACCTTCTTGGTAGGTACGGCCATCACTGGTTTGTTTCTTGTTGAACTTCTTAACTCCAAGAGATTGACCGTTCAAGAACAATTCAACACTTGCAGCATTAGAGTAAGCGCGAACTGGAATCTTTCCTTGTGCATCTTCTACTTTAGAGGCCAAGTCTCTATTCTCCCAGTTCCAGTGAGGAAGAAGGTGTACCATCGGTTTCTTCTTAGCAGAAACCCATTGGCTTTGGTAGAGATAAAAGTCATGTTTTGGAATACCTGCTGTATCTACGATACCAAAGTAAGAGCTCTTAACGGGAGTTTGGTTTTGGTTGTGCCATGGTGTAGGTTCACCGATATAGTCCGTACCTGTCCAGATAAACTGTCCAGCATAGCCAGCGTTGTCACGGTCAAATGTCCATGAATCTGTTGCCGTTTTACCCCAGCCAACTCGGTCATTACCATAGTCAGACTGTACGTAATGGCGCTCAGGTCCGTTACTATGTTTCAATTCCTGTTCAGGGCGATAGTAACTTCCACGTGTACGGGTAGCTGAAGATGTTTCAGAACCGTAAATCAACCAGTTTGGATGTTTCGCACGAAGTTTCTTGTAGTTGTCTTCTGAATAGTTGAAACCAACTGCATCCAGTTCATTAGCAATTTTCTCATGATCACCGCTACCATCACCAAAGCGGAACTTATCTGCTCCCATGGTAACATAACGTGTAGTATCAACATCTTTAATCACTTTTACTAAGCGTTTAACCGTTGCAAGAGAGTGAGCATTACCGTTAGCTTCACCGATTTCATTCCCTATAGACCACATGAAGACAGCTGGGTTGTTTTTATCTCTTTCGACCATGGTACGAAGATCATAGTCAGACCATTTTTCACCTTTTCTAGCTTCTGGGTGAGTAGCGTCTTTTTCAAAGAAACGTCCGTAGTCATAAGGTTTCTTGCCATTATACCACGTATCAAAGGCCTCTTCCTGAACGAGCAAACCAAGTTCTGCTGCGATTTGCAATGTCTGTGGACTTGCAGGGTTATGAGTTGTACGGATGGCGTTAACGCCCATCTCCTTCATTTGTTTGAGACGACGGTATTCTGCTTTATAATTTTCTTCTGCTCCAAGCGCTCCATGGTCATGGTGCAAGGAAACACCATGGAATTTAATGCGTTCACCATTCAAAGAGAAACCTTCATTTGGAGTCCAGTGATAGTAACGGTAACCAAACAAATCTTTCTTAGCATCAACCAATTGACCGTCACGGTAAACACGCGTAACCAGTTCATACAAGGCAGGTTTGTCATTTAAAACGGTCCAGAGTTTTGGTTGTTCAACTTCTAAAATCGCATCAAGACTTGTTGACTCATGTGCTTTCAAGGTACGGCTCGCTGTACGAACCAAGCCTGTTACAGCCTGACCACCACGTTCAACGATTTGATACTCTGCCACCAATTCATGGTCTTTATCATCTGTATTGACGATTTTGCTGGCTACATGCGTTTCAACCTTGCCGTGTTGCTGTTCTTTAAGTTTTGGTGTTAAGATGGTTGTCCCATTTTTCTCAACATGAACCTTATCTGTCACTTGCAAGGTCACATCACGGTAGATACCACTACCTGAGTACCAACGGCTACTTGGCTGTTTGTTAACCGCATGGACAGCAATCACATTCTCACGACCATCTTTGTGAAGGTATTTGGTGATATCGTATGAGAACTGGTTATAACCATTTGGATAATGCCCCACTAACTGGCCATTGACATAGACTTGAGAATCCATGTAGACACCATCAAAGGTGACACGAACATTTTTCTTGAGATCTTTTTCATCAAGTTTAAAGGTCTTGCGATACCAAGCTTCACCACCATTGAGCTGTCCACCCTCGTTTTGGGCAGGTGACTGATGGTCAAAATCGTTAAAGATACTCCAGTCGTGTGGGAGATCCAATTTTTGCCATGTTGATACGTCTGCATCTGATTTCACAGCTTCTTTAGGATTCGCATTGAGTTTAAAGTGCCAATTTTGATTAAAATTCACTTTTCTATCTTCAATCATTTGATTCACTTCTTCATTTGTCGCAGCTTTCAAATCTTCCTTGACAGGCTTTTCTTGACTTGAAGCTTGAGATTCTACCTTTGGAGCAGTTTCTTCAGGTTTTAGAGATGCTTTCTCCTCTTTTGGAGCTACAGGTTCCTCTTCTTTCTTCTCGGGTTTGCTTGCTTCAATTGGAGTGGCTTGACTTTGATCGACACTTGCAGCATCCTTGTGCTCTGCTACAGTTTGATCTTCTTTTTCCTCCACTGCCGGACTTTCCTCTTTTGCTTGTTCCACAGTGTGAGTAATTGGAGTTTCATCCGCGAAAACTGGTGATTCTCCAATGACACTTCCTCCAAATAGAACCGCACAGGTTCCAATCATGACAGAGCAAGCGCCTACGGCAAACTTACGAATGCTGTAGACTCTTTTACGATTCCAATGGCCTTTTTCCATAAAACCCTCCTTTAGTAACCGCTTCCATTTATTTGTAAGCACATTACTTTTTCATAGCCTTTTACCCTTATTTTATAAAATAATATAGGAAATTTCAATACCCTAAACACAAAAAATCATATTTTTGATTGTTTTTTCTAAAATTTGTAGAAGATTCGAAAAAAATGAATGTAGATTTAGAACAAAAACAAACAAATTTTTGACACTCAGTTCAGTATTATAAAAAAGTTCCTTTTGTAAGGAACTCCTTTTACTTATAATTAAAGATTCCCCCTGCCAACTTATCGGCCAGCTTGGGAAAGAGGGTATAAAACTTATGGGCTAGGTTCAACAAAACTGGGAGATTGAGTTCCCGTTTGTTTTTTCCTATGGTTTTGACAATCTTTCTAGCGACTGCATCTGGTTCTAAGAGAAAGCGGTCAACCGACTTAAGGTAGGTCCCATCTGGGTCAGCTTGGTCAAAAAATCCTGTTCGGATTGGTCCTGGATTGACTGTTGTTACATAAATACCATAGGTCATCAGTTCGAGGCGCAAAGCGTTTGAAAATCCAATAGCTGCAAACTTGGTCGCCGAATAGAGACTGGACTTGCTAGTCGCTATCAAACCTGCCATGCTGACGATATTGATGATATGTCCTTTTCTTCTTTCCTTCATACGAGCTCCAAGACGACGAGACAGATTCATCAGGGCAAAGGTATTGACCTCAAACATCTGGTGAATGTCTTTGTCAGAAATCTGGTCGAAATCTTCAAAAATTCCATATCCAGCATTGTTAATCAAGGCATCAATCTTGCCATAACGGAGATAGAGGTCAGCGACCAGAGCTTCTAGGGCTTTATCATCAGTAATATCGATTTCAATCCATTCCACATTAGGATGATTCCCGTAGAGTTGAGCTAATTTTTCCTTGTTTCTACCTAGTAAGATGAGTTGGTCATTTGGCAAGAGTTTGACTATTTCTTGGGCTAAGCCACCGCTTGCTCCGGTAATCAGAATAGTACGCATACTTATCCTTTCTCAATCTTCTAAATTTCCACTTCTTCCAAGTCTTTAACCACATGGACATTTTCAAAAACAATGGCCGCATCTTTCTTGAGCTGACTGATATCTTTTGAGAGGAAACGAGCACTGATATGATTTAGTAGGAGGCGTTTGGCACCTGCTTCTGCTGCTACTTGTGCTGCCTGCATATTGGTTGAGTGACCGTGATTACGAGCAATTTTTTCATCTCCCTTACCATAAGTCGACTCGTGAACCAAGACATCGGCATTGACAGCTAGACGCACACTGGCATTGGTTTTTCGGGTATCACCCAGAATGGTGATAATCTTACCTGGACGTGGCGCTGAGATATAATCAGCAGCCTTGATTTTAGTGCCGTCTTCTAGGACAACGTCCTGACCGTTTTTGATTTTTCCAAAAAGCGGGCCGAACGGAACACCAGCAGCCTTAAGTTTTTCAGCATCCAAGGTCCCTTCTAGATCCTTTTGCATGACACGATAACCAACGCAGAAAATAGTGTGGTCCAGCTCCTCTGCATACACAGTGAATTTATCGGTCTCAAGGATTTTCCCTAGAGAATCTTGGTCAAACTCATGAAAATGAATGCGGTAAGGCAGACGAGAGCCTGACACACGAAGGCTGGTTAAGACAAATGACTTGATTCCTTGCGGTCCATAGATGTCCAAATCTGTCTGCTCTTCATTGGCCTGAAAAGCACGGCTAGAGAGAAATCCTGGCAATCCAAAGATGTGGTCTCCATGCAGGTGGGTGATAAAGATTTTGCTGACCTTACGTGGTCGAATCGTGGTTTCCAGAATACGATTTTGCGTTCCTTCTCCACAGTCAAAGAGCCAGACTTCGTTAATCTCGTCCAAGAGTTTCAATGCTAGACTTGAAACGTTGCGAGCTTTGGAGGGCTGACCAGCCCCTGTTCCTAAAAATTGAATATCCATTCGATACTTTCTAATTAATCAATATATAACATGGCTGTGCGATTTTCCGATCGGAAATAGCGCTTACCAGAAAAAGCAACAGCTTCTTGCAGTAAATCCTCTTGACTGTAGCCTTTGAGACGCTTGCGGCCATCTGCTAAACTTTCCAAATCAGTCAAAGCTGTGAGACTTTTTACGCTAACAACTTCTTCGTCTCCGGCATCCTTCATGTAAATCTTTCCAGACTCTTCAAAGACGAGTTGATGGGGGAAAATCTGCGCAATTTCAAAGAGCAAGTCAGCTGTGATTACTTCCTCAGCTTCTGAGAAAATCCGCCCCAGTCCCTCACTCTCATAGCAAAATCCAAAGGATTTACCCGACAGGTTAAGGCGAATAAAGGGCTTGCTTTCTAGAGTGAAACTTGGCTCAACATTGTAGAGATTTAGTTCCTGACTGAGTTCTGCAAAGTAATCTGTCGCAGCCTGAGGACTCTTTTTCTGGTAGAGTTCAGCAAAGTAAGCATTCACTACACTCGGAGGAGGTGTGATGAGAGCCAACTGCTCTTGCTCTGTTTTGCCAGCTAGAAGTTGATCTAGATAGACCTTATCCAGACTTGTATAACCCCCATACTTTAGAGCCAACGTTTTAATATCAGTCATAAAATTCCTCTAACCTCCATTTATTTTTCTCGGAAATGTAGCCTGTAATCACTTCTCCATCATCTTGGTAGTCACGATCTTCAAGAATCGCCACACTTTCCAAATCATGAATCTTGTAGGATTTTGAAAAAGGCACGCGCAGGGTAAAGGGTTCGAAAATATCCTTAATTTTCTCTAAAAATAAAGCCTGCAACTGCTCACGACTATCCTCAGACTTGGCAGAAATGAGGGCATACGGCGTTTGGGTCGGCGTGAAATCCTCCACTAAATCCGCTTTATTATAAAGAGTCAGGCGAGGAATATCCTCCATATCCAAGTCTTTCATGATAGACAGAACCGTTTTTTCATGTTCCTCGTGATAAGGATTGCTGGCATCGATGACATGAATCAGAAGATCCACATGCTTGCTTTCTTCCAAGGTTGACTTGAAACTGGAAACCAATTCAGTCGGCAAATCTTGGATAAAGCCAACAGTATCAGTCAAGGTAACCTGAAGATTGCCCCCCAGATGGATACTCTTAGTCGTCGCATCCAGAGTCGCAAATAGCTCGTCTGCTTCGTACTGGGTCTTACTGGTCAAGGTATTCATGATGGTTGATTTCCCAGCATTAGTGTAACCAATCAAACCGATTTTAAAGGTACTTGACTCCAAGCGTTTTTCTCTGACTGTCGCTCGATTTTTCTCAACCACCTTGAGCTGGCGCTCGATATCTGTGATTTGATTACGAACACTACGTCGGTTCAGTTCCAGCTGGCTTTCACCAGGTCCACGGGAACCAATTCCCCCTGCCTGACGGCTGAGCATAATCCCCTGACCAACCAAGCGAGGCAAGAGATATTTGAGCTGGGCCAGGTGGACTTGGAGTTTCCCTTCATGGCTTCGAGCCCGCATGGCAAAGATATCCAGAATCAACTGCATACGGTCAATCACCTTGACACCCAGAACTTCCTCTAGATTGACATTTTGCCGTGGCGTCAGACGGTTGTTGACGATGACAGTAGTAATTTCTTCTGCATCCACCATCCACGCAATCTCTTCCAACTTACCAGAACCAACGAAGGTCTTGGAGTCATACTTTTCCCGTTTTTGCCTGTAGCTATCGACTACGACTGCCCCAGCTGTCTTGGCTAGACTGGCCAATTCTTCCATAGAGAGGTCAAAATTGTCCATGCCCTGCAATTCCACACCGATGAGCAGGACTCGTTCCTCTTTTTTCTCCGTTTCAATCATCTAAAAACTCCTCAATCTGGCTTAAAATACGGTCTTGCACACCAGGCTCTCCTATCTGATAAAAGGTGACCTGCATGCGATTACGGAACCAGGTCAACTGACGCTTAGCAAAACGGCGGGTCGCCTGTTTGAGACTCTCGCTTGCTTCCTCAAGAGTTTGCTCCCCACGGAAATAAGGAAAGAGTTCCTTGTAGCCAATGCCTTTGGCTGCCTGCACATATGGATAATGCTCAAAGAGCCACTTGGCCTCATCCAAAAGCCCAGCCTCAAACATCAGATCTACTCGGCGATTGATACGTTCATAAAGCTGACTGCGTTCATCATCCAAGCAGATAATCAAAGCTTCATAAGGACTTTCCTGATTTTCCAAATCCTGACCAAAATGGGCAATCTCCAAGGCACGCATGGCACGACGACGGTTAAATTGGGGAATTTCAAGGACTGCTTGCTCCACAAGATTGGCTAATTCTTCATCTGATAAAGGCTCTAAACTAGCTCGATAGGCTAATATCTCCTCATGAGGTGTTTCCCCACCTAGATGATAGCCTTCAAGCAAGCTCTGGATATAAAGGCCTGTGCCTCCAGCGATAATGGCTAGCTTGCCACGGCTTTGAATATCCTCAATAGCCTTCTTAGCTTCTGAAACAAAATCAAAAGCCGAGTAAGACTCGGTCACCTCTCTGACATCAATCAAATGATGAGGAACAGCTGCCTGCTCCTCTGGGCTAGCCTTGGCCGTCCCAATATCTAGCCTTCTATATACTTGCTGACTGTCACCGCTGACCACCTCTCCACCAAAGCGCTTGGCTACTTCAATAGCAAGGGCTGTTTTCCCAACAGCAGTCGGTCCAACAATCACAATTATTTTTGTTTTCATCTTTTTTCCTTGAAAAATTTCCATTTTTTCGTTACTATTATTATATCACAAAAAGGTCAGTCAGAAAAATGCTACCACTTGAGGAGCCTGGCTGATCAGGAAGATAAAGGAGGAAGACTCATGGCTAAAGGATTCGCTAAAGGTCTTGTAACAGGTGTCGCAGGAACTGTCGCTGCCGTTGCAGGTGCAGTATACGCAATTAAAAAGAAAGTGATTGAGCCAGAAGAGCAAAAAGCAGCTTTCATCGAAGAAAACCGCAAAAAAGCAGCTCGCCGCCGCGTATCACATTAAGCAACAAAAGAAGTTGAGATTTCTCAACTTCTTTTTATTTTCTTTTATACTCAATGAACATCAAAGAGCGCAAACTAGGAAGCTAGCCTCAGGTTGCTTAAAGCACTGCTTTGAGGTTGTAGATAGAACTGACGAAGTCAGTGACCATATCTACGGTAAGGCGACGCTGACGTGGTTTGAAGAGATTTTCGAAGAGTATTAAATAGCTAGGTCAAACTTCAGCTGTGGCTTAACCGGATCATAGTCGACCAACTCAAAGTCTTCCGCTTTGATATCAAAGAAATTAGTCCCATCTGGAACATTTAAAACCAAGCGAGGTTGGCAGTTTGACGGCTCACGACGGAGCAATTCCTGAGCTTGTTCAAATTGATTATCGTAGATATGAAGGTTGTTGATAAAATAGAAAAACTTCCCAACCTTCCAGCCAAAGTGTTTAGCAATCATCATTTGAAGAGCCACATACTGCATGGCGTTAATGTGGTGAGCCACCAACATATCGTTAGAACGCTGGGTCAAGGTCGCATCCAGATAGATGTCCCCATCAACGCGACGGACATCAAACATGGTCTGAAAGGCGCATGGAAGAAGACCATCTGTCTCCTCAAAAGCTTGGTAATCCCAGAGCGAGATGATATTGCGACGGTTCCAAGGGTTGGCTTCCAACTGTTTGAGAATCTTATTGATGATGTCGTGTTTCTTAACGACCGCCCCATAGCGCTCACCAATGGTTCCCGTGTCTCCCACTTCCCAATCATTCCAGTAATGAACATTGTACTTGCTATTCAGCACTTCTAGGCTATTAGACTGATCTTGGTAAATCCAGAGTACTTCTTTGATGGCGGATTTGATCGCAATGGGGCGCAAGGTCGTGATAGGGAATTCACCCTTAGATAAATCATACTCGGCAAAGGAACCCGTTACGTACTTGGAATTGGCAACAGTTCCATCTTTGTACTTGGGACGAGCCTGCTCAGAAAAGACACCGTCTTTGAGGATTCGTTCAATATTTTCTTTAAAAATCGTATCAGCTTTTGTCATTTACTCTCACCTCATTTATTGTCCTAACTAGTATAGCATAAAAAAAGAAAGGAGGAAAATCACTGGCTTAAAAGTAGTGTTTTTCTCCTTTTATGATCTTATTGCAATACAAGTGATGCTGCTCCGATAACTCCAGCGTCATTTCCTAGAGTTGCAAGAGCCAGTTTAGTTGATGTGCGTACTTGTGGGAAGGTATTTTCATCATAAACCTTTTGCACGCCTTGGAGAAGGAATTCTCCCGCAGCTGATACTCCACCACCGATAACGATTGTTGAAGGATTGAGGATTGATCCTATGTTAGCACACGCGATACCCAAGTAACGTGAGAAGTTACGGTAAACGATCAAGGCAAGGTCGTCCCCTTCTTTTGCAAGGTCAAAGACAGTTTTGGCTGTTACTTCTTCACCGTCGTCGATCAAGCGTTTCAAAGCCGCATCGCCTTCGTATTCATCTGCATAACGACGAGTCAAGTTGACAATCCCTGTTGCAGAAGCAACTGTCTCAAGACAGCCTTTTTTACCACAGGTACATGCGATTGGTTGGTCAAAGTCAACAGTGATATGACCAAGTTCTCCTGCCGCACCAGCAACACCGTGAAGCAATTTGCCTTCTGCCACGATACCGCCACCAACACCTGTACCAAGTGTCATAAAGACAACGTCTGGTTGGTTTTCACCAGCACCCATCCAGCGCTCACCAAGAGCAGCTACGTTGGCATCATTATCGATGAAGAATGGAATACCCAAGGCTTTTTCAATCTTTTCTTTAATTGGTTGAAGGGTTTTCCAGTTGAGGTTGTATGCACCGATAACAGTTCCTTTTTCACGGTCAACCACACCAGGTGATCCCATCCCAATACCTCGGAAGTCTGTGGCTGACAATCCAAGCAAGTCCAAACGATGTTGAATAGACTCAATCATATCATCTACGATATGGCTTCCTTCATCCAAAATATTAGTCTTGATAGACCATTTTTCTTGGATTTCTCCCTCTTGAGTTAAAATTGCAAACTTGATAGATGTTCCACCAAGGTCAATCCCAATAATCTTTTGACTCATCGTCTTCTCCTTTTTAATTGAAAATGCTTACAGATATAGTATAACAAAATCGTCTCTTTTGTGCAAAGGTTTGCAGGCCACAAGCCAAAATTAAAACATCTCATTTGCTTCACTATTTGTAAAAATTAGTCACCTAAATGTTGAATTGCATAGTTTGCTTCTTCTTTTGTAAATTTTCCAACATAAGAAGAAGTTAGCCACTCATAAATCTCTGTCTTTGATAAATGGTTATTCTTTCGGTATGCTCTTGCTGTAATTAAGGCATTTGCTTTGTAATCTGCATTCAAGTGATCGATGGCATACTGCGCTGCTGAACTTGAAAAACCATTCCACGTTAATTGGTTATAGAGATCTTTTTTTGACATATGTAAAACCGAATTATAGCTTTTCGCTTTATTTAAAGCAGCATTGTACTGCTTCCCATCTAGTTTTGGTTGCCGCACACCATCGTATCCTACATAGTGACGGCCACCATCTACCCATTTATCCCTAGCCATTTTACCATCTGATTCAACATAATAACGGCCACCATCTACCCATTTGCCCCTTACCATTTTGCCTTCAGAATCAACATAGTAACGGCCACCATCTACCCATTCATTCTTGGCCATCTTTCCATCTGATTTGAAATAATAATTTCCTACCCATTTATTGCGAGCTTGGCTGCCTTCTGATGGTAGATTAAGTTTTTGAATTGCATAGTTTGCTTCTTCTTTTGTAAATTTTCCAACATAAGAAGAAGTTAGCCACTCATAAATCTCTGTCTTTGATAAATGGTTATTCTTTCGGTATGCTCTTGCTGTAATTAAGGCATTTGCTTTGTAATCTGCATTCAAGTGATCGATGGCATACTGCGCTACTGAACTTGAAAAACCATTCCACGTTAATTGGTTATAGAGATCTTTTTTTGACATATGTAAAACCGAATTATAGCTTTTCGCTTTATTTAAAGCAGCATTGTACTGCTTCCCATCTAGTTTTGGTTGCCGCACACCATTGTAGTCTACATAGTGACGGCCACCATCTACCCATTTATCCCTAGCCATTTTACCATCTGATTCAACATAATAACGGCCACCATCTACCCATTCATTCTTGGCCATCTTTCCATCTGATTTGAGGTAATAATTTCCTACCCATTTATTGCGAGCAGAGCTTCCTTCTGCTGTTAGATAATAATATGAACCATAGTTTTTATCATAAATCCAGTCACTTTTAACCTTTTTTCCATCAGAATCAACATAATAACGACCACCATCTACCCATTCATTTTTAGCTCTCTTTCCATCTGATTTGAGGTAGTAATTTCCTACCCAGCCAGACTGAACTTTAGATTGTGATTTATCCTGTTTAGGAGTTGTTTCTTTAGTTTTTTCAGCCGGTTTTGGTGCTGGTGTTTTTGGTTTCTCAGCTGGTTTTTGTGCTGGTGTTTTCGGTTTCTCAGCAGGTTTTTGTGCTGGTGTTTTCGGTTTCTCAGCTGGTTTTGGTGCTGGTGTTTTTGGTTTCTCAGCTGGTTTTTGAGCTGGCGTTTTTGGTTTCGCAGCAGGTTTTGGTGCTGGTGTTTTCGGTTTCGCAGTAGTTTTTTGAGCTGGCGTTTTCGGTTTCTCAGCTGGTTTTGGTGCTGGCGTTTTCGGTTTCTCAGCTGGTTTTTGTGCTGGCTTTGGCGCTGGTTTTGGTTGCCACAGACCATCGTCTCCTACATAATAACGACCACCATCTACCCATTCATTTTTGGCCATCTTTCCATCTGATTTTAGATAGTAATTACCTACCCATTTGTTGCGAGCGTAGCTGCCTTCTCCTGTTAGATAATAGTATGACCCGTAGTTTTTGTCATAAATCCATTCACTCTTGGCCATCTTTCCATCTGATTTTAGGTAGTAATTTCCTACCCAAGTGTTACGAGCGTAGCTGCCTTCTCCTGTTAAATAATAGTATGATCCATAGTTATTGTCATAAATCCATTCATTTTTAGCTCTCTTCCCATTTGATTTGAGATAGTAATTACCTACCCATGCGTTTCGAGCGTAACTGCCTTCTCCTGTTAGATAATAGTATGACCCGTAGTTTTTATCATAAATCCATTCACTCTTAGCCATTTTACCATCTGATTTAAGATAGTAATTGCCTACCCAAGCATTTTGGACATAGTTTCCCGAAGCATTTAGATAGAAATAAGAATTAGCTTTTTTATCAAAAATCCACTTATTAGTAACTTTAGTACCATTTTCATAGTACGATGAGCCTACCCAACCAGACTGAGCTGTAGATTTGGACTTATCCTCTTTAGGACTTGTATTTTTAGGTTTCTCAGCAGGTTTTTGAGCTGGCGTTTTCGGTTTCTCAGCTGGTTTTGGTGCTGGCTTTGGCGCTGGTTTTGGTTCTGGTTCTGGTTTCGGTGCTGGCTTTGGCTCTGGTTTCGGTGCTGATTTCGGCGCTGGTGTTTTCGGTTTCTCAGCTTGATTTGACGCCGAAGTTGCATTCTCTTTTACAACCTTACCATTTTTAGATGCATCCTTTTCTTGAGCAGAAACATGCTGAGCCGAAAAAGGAAAGTCTCCAGTTGTATCCGCAAATGAAATAAGTCCCAGTGTTGCAGTTGCTAAGCTAGTTACTAAAATTTTTTTTGATTTTTTCATAAAAATCTCCATTATTTTTATTGATTTATACTTATAGTATACCATATATTTAATTTTGTTTTCAAATCAAATATTAAATATTCAGAAATAAATCTAAAACTTAATTGAAAACCTATAGTTATATCACTTCCAACTCATACAAACCTCTGACCGCGTTACAGCCATAGATAGCTTCTGCTTGGTTCAGGTCTTCCAAAGTCATAATTTTCTCTTTTACCTGTCCTGTTTCCAGCAAATGCTGACGATAAATTCCTGGCAAAATTCCTAGACTAATGGGTGGTGTGTAGAGTTTGCCATTAATTTTTAAGACCAGATTTCCAATAGAGGTCTCAAGTAGTTCTCCTGACTTATTGTGGTAAATCTTCTCTTGCTCTCCTAGGCTTAAATGTGGTCTGTGAGTGGTTTTGAAGTAGGTAAATGCTTGCTGCAAATCAGCTTCTTGCAGACAAAGTTTTGCTTTGCAGAAGCTTGGACTAAGGGGGCTTAAGATTTGGCGACTGAGTTTCATCTCTCCAGACTTGCTGAGACTAATTCGCAAGCGGTAGTCTTGGTGGGAATCACAAGCTTGATATTCTTCCTCTATCTTTTGTCTCAGGTTTTCTGGATCAAAAGGAAAGGCAAAATAACGACTCGCCTTTGTCAGTCTTTCCAGATGTTGATCTTCAAAAAGCAGTTGTTTTTGGCTGATTTTCCCAGTTGTAATCAATTGGAAACGTGCTTGTTTACGATAGAGAACAGCCGATTTTTGATGAACCTCTCGGTATTCAGATTCCCAAGTACTATCCCAAGTAATGCCACCACCCACTCCATATATGGCTTTCCCTCGATGCAGTTGAATGGTCCGAATAGCGACATTGAAAATCCGTCGTCCATTTGGAAGCAAGAGACCAATCGTTCCGCAGTAGACTCCACGCGGTTGAGGCTCCAAGTTCTTGATGATTTCCATGGTCGCAATTTTGGGAGCTCCTGTGATAGATCCACATGGAAAGAGCGAACGGAAGATTTCAACTAGGTCCACATCCGGTCGTAACTGACTCTTAATGGTCGAAGTCATTTGCCAAACGGTCGAATACTGCTCCACCTGACACAGACGCTCCACATGCTCACTTCCAACTTCAGAAATACGGTTCATATCGTTTCGCAAGAGGTCCACAATCATCATATTTTCAGAGCGATTTTTAGGATCCTGCTCCAACCAGCTAGCCTGGGCAAGGTCTTCTTGGTCAGTCACTCCACGCTGAGTCGTTCCCTTCATTGGTCGCGTTGTCAACTCACGGTCATTTTGCTCAAAAAAGAGCTCTGGGCTCATGGAAATCACTGCCATCTCATCATGTTCAACATAGGCATTGTAGCCCGCCTCCTGCTCTACCACCATACGATTGTAAATGGCAAAAGGATTGACACTCAAGTCTTGCTTGAGTTGGACAGTGTAATTTACCTGGTAGGTGTCCCCCTGACGCAAATGATGGTGAATCTGGGAAATAGCTTTTTCATAGTCTGCTTCAGACGTTACTTCCTGCCACTTTGAAGGCAGATCTACTTCCTCATAAGTCAGAGGAATAGGCGATGTTTCTACCCTATCGTGAACGGTAAAGTAAAGCAAATATTCGCCCAGTAGAGGAAGTTTGTGAACTGCTAGTTTTTTCTCAAAAGCAGGTGCAGCCTCATAGCTGACATAGCCCACGACATAATAACCTTGCTCTTGGTAGCTTTCCACTTGTGCCAGCAAGTCTGCCACTTCTGATAAATCTCTCGTTTTTAACTCTTTGATAGGCTGAGTGAAGGTGTATCTCTCCCCCAAAGCTCTAAAATCAATCACTGTTTTTCTATGCATATCTTAAGTATAGCACAAAAGAAATAAACCCTCAGCTACAAAACTAATCAATATAACTTCCTTTTGATGAATTTTAACTCTATGTAGTTGCTTAATATAAAATTTCTCCTAGTAGTTATTACCACTAGGAGAAATTTTTGCTAAATATTACTTGCTAGTTCACTAGAAGAAAAAGTCAATTTACGAATATAGCTATTAAATCCTAATTAGACTTCATCATCTTCTTTTCGACGATGACTTAGAAGAGCTAACCCCAGAATAGCGCTAGTTGCTGCTACTACCATTGTACTTAGCGATTCTGCTGTTCCTGTATTCGGAAGTTTTTTAGTCTTCAGGGTATCTTCTACTGCTTTCTTGGCTTCCGGTTTACTTTGCGCAGTTGGGTTGACTGAGGCAATGCTGGTTATTCCATCAGTCTTGGCTTGATCGACTTCTACATTTGTGGTCGCAGCGTCAATTGCTTGTTTCGCTGTATCTGCTTTCGCATTGGCATCTGCCTTCGCTGCAGCTTTCTCTTCATCCGTCAAATCGGTTCGTGAATCAATCGCTGCTTCCTTAGCTTTCAGGGCATCATCGATCGCTTGCTTGGCTGCTGACTTCGCTACTGCTTGCGGATTAATTGAAGTTATTTCAGTTGTTCCAGCAGTTTTAGCTTGCGATACTGCTTCATCTGTTGTTGCATTATCGATGTTCTTCTTAGCTTCATCTGCTTTCGCCTTGGCATCGACTTTCGCTGCAGCTTTCTCCTCATCCGTCAAATCGGTGCGTGAATCAATTTCTGCTTCCTTAGCTTTCAGCGCATCATCGATTGCTTGCTTGGCTACTGGCTTACTTTGCGCAGTTGGGTTGACTGAGGCAATGCTGTTTATTCCATCAGTCTTGGCTTGCGATACTGCTTCATCTGTTGTTGCATTATCGATGTTCTTCTTAGCTTTATCAGCCTTAGCTTTGGCATCAGCCTTCGCTGCAGCTTTCTCCTCATCCGTCAAATCGGTGCGTGAATCAATTTCTGCTTCCTTAGCTTTAAGGGCTTCTTCAATCGCTTGCTTAGCTACTGGCTTGCTTTGAGCGATTGGATTGACTGCGTTGACTTCAGTTGTTCCAGTTGACTTAGCTTGATTGACTTCTGCATCTGTGGTCGCAGCGTCAATGTTCTTCTTAGCTTCATCCGCTTTCGCTTTGGCATCAGCCTTCGCAACAGCTTTCTCCTCGTCCGTCAAATCGGTGCGTGAATCAATCGCTGCTTCCTTGGCGTTCAGGGCATCATCGATCGCTTGCTTGGCTGCTGGCTTACTTTGCGCGGTTGGGTTTACTGAGTTGACCTCAGTTGTTCCAGCAGTCTTGGCTTGCGATACTGCTTCATCTGTCGTTGCGTTGTCGATGTTCTTCTTAGCTTCATCGGCTTTAGCCTTGGCATCTGCCTTCGCAACAGCTTTCTCTTCATCCGTCAAATCAGTACGTGAATCAATTTCTGTTTCCTTAGCTTTCAGGGCATCATCGATCGCTTGCTTGGCTGCTGGCTTGCTTTGCGCGGTTGGGTTTACTGAGTTGACCTCAGTTGTTCCAGCAGTTTTAGATTGCGATACTGCTTCATCTGTTGTTGCATTATCAATGTTCTTCTTAGCCTCATCGGACTTAGCTTTGGCATCGGCTTTCGCAACAGCTTTCTCTTCATCCGTCAAATCGGTGCGTGAATCAATGACTGCTTCCTTAGCTTTAAGGGCATCATCAATAGCTTGCTTGGCTGCTGGCTTACTTTGCGCAGTTGGGTTTACTGAGTTGACCTCAGTTGTTCCATCATTCTTGGCTTGATCAACTTCTGAGTTTGTCGTCGCAGCGTCGATGTTCTTCTTGGCTTCATCTGCTTTCGCTTTGGCATCGGATTTCGCAACAGCTTTCTCTTCATCCGTCAAATCAGTACGTGAATCAATGGCTGCTTCCTTAGCTTTCAGCGCATCATCAATCGCTTGCTTAGCTGCTGGCTTACTTTGCGCAGTTGGGTTGACTGAGGCAATGCTGTTTATTCCATCAGTCTTGGCTTGCGATACTGCTTCATCTGTTGTTGCATTATCGATGTTCTTCTTAGCTTTATCGGACTTAGCTTTGGCATCGGCTTTCGCAACAGCTTTCTCTTCATCCGTCAAATCGGTGCGTGAATCAATGGCTGCTTCCTTAGCTTTAAGGGCATCATCAATCGCTTGCTTGGCTGCTGGCTTACTTTGCGCAGTTGGACTGACTCCGTTAACTTCAGTAGTTCCAGTTGACTTAGCCTGGTCGACCTCTGCATTTGTGGTCGCAGCGTCAATGTTCTTCTTGGCTTCATCAGCTTTCACCTTGGCATCTGCTTTCGCTGCAGCTTTCTCCTCGTCCGTCAAATCGGTACGTGAATCAATGACTGCTTCCTTAGTTTTAAGGGCATCATCGATCGCTTGCTTAGCTGCTGGCTTACTTTGCGCGGTTGGGTTTACTGAGTTGACTTCAGTTGTTCCAGCAGTTTTAGATTGCGATACTGCTTCATCTGTGGTCGCGTTGTCGATGTTTCTCTTAGCCTCATCGGACTTAGCTTTGGCATCTGCCTTCGCTGCAGTTTTCTCTTCGTCCGTCAAATCGGTACGTGAATCAATTTCTGTTTCCTTAGCTTTCAGGGCGTCATCGATCGCTTGCTTGGCTGCTGGCTTACTTTGCGCAGTTGGGTTTACTGAGTTGACCTCAGTTGTTCCAGCAGTCTTGGATTGCGATACTGCTTCATCTGTCGTCGCAGTATCAATGTTCTTCTTAGCCTCATCAGCTTTCGCCTTGGCATCTGCCTTCGCAACAGCTTTCTCTTCATCCGTCAAATCAGTACGTGAATCAATGGCTGCTTCCTTAGTTTTCAGCGCATCATCGATTGCTTGCTTGGCTGCTGGCTTGCTTTGCGCGGTTGGGTTTACTGAGTTGACCTCAGTTGTTCCAGTTGACTTAGCCTGGTCGACTTCTGCATCTGTGGTCGCAGTATCAATGTTCTTCTTAACCTCATAGGCCTTAGCTTTGGCATCGGCTTTCGCTGCAGCTTTCTCCTCATCTGTCAAATCGGTACGTGAATCAATGGTTGCTTCCTTTGCTTTCAGCGCATCATCGATTGCTTGCTTAGCTGCTGGCTTCGATACTGCTTGCGGATTGACTGAATTGACTTCAGTTGTTCCAGTTGACTTAGCCTGTTCGACCTCTGCATTTGTGGTCGCAGTATCAATGTTCTTCTTGGCTTCATCAGCTTTCGCCTTGGCATCTGCTTTCGCTACAGTTTTCTCTTCGTCCGTCAAATCGGTACGTGAATCAATGGCTGCTTCCTTAGTTTTCAGGGCATCTTCAATCGCTTGCTTGGCTGCTGGCTTACTTTGCGCGGTTGGATTGACTGCGTTGACCCCAGTTGTTCCAGTTGACTTAGCTTGATCGACTTCTGCATCTGTGGTCGCAGCGTCAATGTTCTTCTTAGCTTCATCAGCTTTCGTCTTGGCATCATCTTTCGCTGCAGCTTTCTCCTCGTCCGTCAAATCGGTACGTGAATCAATTTCTGCTTCCTTAGCTTTCAGGGCATCATCGATTGCTTGCTTGGCTGCTGGTTTACTTTGCGCGGTTGGATTGACTCCGTTAACTTCAGTTGTTCCAGTTGACTTAGCTTGGTTAACTTCTGCATTTGTGGTCGCAGCGTCAATTTCTTGTTTCGCTGTATCTGCTTTCGCCTTGGCATCTGCCTTCGCTGCAGCTTTCTCCTCGTCCGTCAAATCGGTACGTGAATCAATGGCTGCTTCCTTAGCTTTCAGGGCGTCATCAATCGCTTGCTTAGCTGCTGGCTTCGCTACTGCTTGCGGATTAATTGAAGTTATTTCAGTTGTTCCAGCAGTTTTAGCTTGCGATACTGCTTCATCTGTGGTCGCAGCGTCGATGTTCTTCTTAGCTGTATCTGCTTTCGCTTTGGCATCTGCCTTCGCAACAGCTTTCTCTTCATCCGTCAAATCGGTACGTGAATCAATGGATGCTTCCTTGGCTTTCAGCGTATCATCGATCGCTTGCTTGGCTGCTGGCTTCGCTACTGGCTGCGGATTGATTGAATTGACTTCAGTTGTTCCAGTTGACTTGGCTTGATCGACTTCTGCATTTGTTGTCGCGTTGTCGATTGCTTGTTTCGCTGTATCTGCTTTCGCTTTGGCATCTGCCTTCGCAACAGCTTTCTCTTCATCCGTCAAATCGGTACGTGAATCAATCGCTGCTTCCTTGGCTTTAAGGGCGTCATCGATTGCTTGCTTAGCTGCTGGCTTGCTTTGCGCAGTTGGATTGACTGAGTTGACCTCAGTTGTTCCAGCAGTTTTAGCTTGCGATACTGCTTCATCTGTGGTCGCAGTGTCGATGTTTCTCTTAGCCTCATCTGCTTTCGCCTTGGCATCTGCCTTCGCTGCAGTTTTCTCCTCATCCGTCAAATCGGTACGTGAATCAATGGCTGATTCCTTAGCTTTCAGCGCATCATCAATCGCTTGCTTGGCTGCTGGCTTGCTTTGAGCAGCTGGGTTGACTCCGTTAACTTCAGTTGTTCCAGCAGTTTTAGCTTGCGATACTGCTTCATCTGTGGTCGCAGCGTCAATGTTCTTCTTAGCTTCATCGGACTTAGCTTTGGCATCGGCCTTCGCAACAGCTTTCTCCTCGTCCGTCAAATCAGTACGTGAATCAATGGATGATTCCTTAGTTTTCAGCGCATCATCGATCGCTTGCTTGGCTGCTGGCTTGCTTTGCGCAGTTGGGTTAACTGAGGCAATGCTCGTTGTTCCAGCAGTCTTGGCTTGCGATACTGCTTCATCTGTCGTTGCGTTGTCGATGTTCTTCTTAGCTTCATCAGCTTTCGCCTTGGCATCTGCCTTCGCTGCAGCTTTCTCTTCATCCGTCAAATCAATACGTGAATTAATGGCTGCTTCCTTAGCTTTCAGGGCATCATCGATTGCTTGCTTAGCTGCTGGCTTACTTTGCGCAGTTGGATTGACTCCATTGACCTCAGTTGTTCCAGCAGTTTTAGCTTGCGATACTGCTTCATCTGTTGTTGCATTATCGATGTTCTTCTTAGCTTCATCTGCTTTCGCCTTGGCATCGGCTTTCGCTATAGCCTTCTCCTCGTCCGTCAAATCGGTACGTGAATCAATGGATGCTTCCTTAGTTTTCAGCGCATCATCGATTGCTTGCTTGGCTGCTGGCTTACTTTGCGCAGTTGGATTGACTCCATTGACCTCAGTTGTTCCAGCAGTTTTAGCTTGCGATACTGCTTCATCTGTGGTCGCAGTGTCGATGTTTCTCTTAGCCTCATCTGCTTTCGCCTTGGCATCTGCCTTCGCTGCAGTTTTCTCCTCATCCGTCAAATCGGTACGTGAATCAATGGATGCTTCCTTGGCTTTCAGCGTATCATCGATTGCTTGCTTGGCTGCTGGCTTCGATACTGCTTGCGGATTGACTGAATTGACTTCAGTTGTTCCAGCAGTTTTAGCTTGCGATACTGCTTCATCTGTTGTTGCATTATCGATGTTCTTCTTAGCTTCATCTGCTTTCGCCTTGGCATCGGCTTTCGCTATAGCCTTCTCCTCGTCCGTCAAATCGGTACGTGAATCAATGGATGCTTCCTTAGTTTTCAGCGCATCATCGATTGCTTGCTTGGCTGCTGGCTTCGATACTGCTTGCGGATTGACTGAATTGACTTCAGTTGTTCCAGTTGACTTAGCTTGATCGACTTCTGCATCTGTGGTCGCAGCGTCAATGTTCTTCTTAGCTTCATCGGACTTAGCTTTGGCATCGGCCTTCGCAACAGCTTTCTCTTCATCCGTCAAATCGGTACGTGAATCAATGGATGCTTCCTTAGTTTTCAGCGCATCATCAATCGCTTGCTTGGCTGCTGGCTTGCTTTGAGCGGTTGGATTGACTCCATTGACCTCAGTTGTTCCAGCAGTCTTGGCTTGCGAAACTGCTTCATCTGATGTTGCATTATCGATGTTCTTCTTAGCTTCATCGGCCTTAGCCTTGGCATCTGCCTTCGCTGCAGCTTTCTCTTCATCCGTCAAATCAGTACGTGAATCAATGGCTGCTTCCTTAGCTTTCAGCGCATCATCAATCGATTGCTTAGCTGCTGGCTTGCTTTGCGCAGTTGGGCTAACTGAGGCAATGCTCGTTGTTCCATCAGTCTTGGCTTGATCAACTTCTGAGTTTGTCGTCGCAACGTCGATGTTCTTCTTAGTTTCATCAGCTTTCGCCTTGGCATCGGCTTTCGCTGCAGCTTTCTCCTCGTCCGTCAAATCGGTGCGTGAATCAATGGCTGATTCCTTAGCTTTCAGCGCATCATCGATCGCTTGCTTGGCTGCTGGCTTGCTTTGCGCAGTTGGGTTTACTGAGTTGACCTCAGTTGTTCCATCATTCTTGGCTTGATCAACTTCTGAGTTTGTCGTCGCGTTGTCGATTGCTTGTTTCGCTGTATCTGCTTTCGCCTTGGCATCGGCTTTCGCTATAGCCTTCTCCTCGTCCGTCAAATCGGTACGTGAATCAATGGATGCTTCCTTAGTTTTCAGCGCATCATCGATTGCTTGCTTGGCTGCTGGCTTACTTTGAGCGGTTGGGTTTACTGAGTTGACCTCAGTTGTTCCAGCAGTCTTGGCTTGATCAACTTCTGAGTTTGTCGTCGCGTTGTCAATGTTCTTCTTAGCTTCATCAGCTTTCGCCTTGGCATCTGCCTTCGCAACAGCTTTCTCTTCATCCGTCAAATCGGTGCGAGAATCAATGGCTGCTTCCTTAGTTTTCAGGGCCTGCTCAATAGAAGTTTTGGCTTCATTCTTTTTCTGACCTGCTTGAGGATTGACACTTTCTATATCAATAATCCCACTTGTTTTAGCACTCTCTACTGTAGCATTTGTTGTCGCGTTGTCGATGTTCTTCTTAGCTTCATCAGCTTTCGCCTTGGCATCTGCTTTCGCTGCAGCTTTCTCCTCGTCCGTCAAATCGGTGCGTAAATCAATGGCTGCTTCCTTAGATTTCAGGGCGTCATCGATAGCTGCTTTTGCGGCAGCTTTCTTTATTGTTATAGGATTGTCCTTACTGATTGCTAAAAGCCCTTCTCCTTTTGCAAAATCTAATGCCTCTTTTGTTCTAATATTCACATCACCAATTGCTGTTAAAGCTTTTTCTTTATCAGCGTTCACCTTTGCAATTGCTTCTGCCTTCTCTTCAGCAGTTGCAAGTAGATTTGAATTAATTTCTACAATCTTGCTTTCTGCAGCGTCATTAATAGCATCGATGGCTGGCTGTTTGTTTAAAGTTATGAATTCTGATAAAGATCTTGTATCAATTGAACCATCTTTATAAGTTACAACTAGATTTCCATTTAAATCTTTGGCAATAGTATCGATTCGCGCTTCTTGATTTTCAACTATTTTTCCACTCTTACTAATCAGATTTGCATCATCGTTAGTTTGAGAGTATTCAATTTTTACTTTTTCTTTTATTTTTTCAAATTCTTCAGTTGTGATGTTATTAGGATCTACTACACTTACCTTATTTTCAGGAGCCTGTATGTCATATTTTGAAGTTTGATTTTTAACCACAAACTCCACATATCCTGCTGTTTTTTGACGCTCTGCTACATTTGTAGTTTCCTCAATTCTACCGTTGTATGGTGCACTCTCTCCGTTGTTATAATCATTCGCTACAATGATACTTGTCCATTTTTGACCAGGTTTTGCATTAGTAATCCCAGTCATTTTAATACTAGCGCTTCTCTTGTCATCTGAAACCGAGCCTTCTCCACTCGTTAGGGCACTTTCAGTGATTTTCCCAACTGTATAACCATAGGCATCTAGATTACCTTCGGTGGAATCACCAGCACCTCGAAGTTTCATATCTTTAATTTTAGATTCATCTTTAGCAGTAAAGGTTAAATCAGTTTCTTCACTAGAGTATACATAGATAGTCCTGTTTTGCTCGTTAGAATATGGTACTTGTACAGTTGGGGGTATATTCTCCCTCAAAACCTCACCTACAGGTCTTGTTCTTGTAGATCCATCAGTAAAGGTTACCACAATGTTATTTCCTACAACATCAATTGATTGAATGATTTCATCAGGATTCTCTACTAAAGTTCCACGTTTATTCACTAATCTCGCATCTTCATTAGCTGTTGAATATTCTATCTGAATACCATTCTTGATTTTCTCTCTATCTTCAGCAGTTGGATTTGTTAGGCTACTTACTGTTATCAATTCATCTGCAGGCTGAGCTCGCAAAGCGTACTTCTTTGACTGAGATTTCAATACAAGATAGAAATAAGCGGGATCAGACATGTCTTGCCCTTTTTTCAGATTTTCTCTACCTTTATCATCAACTACCTGTAAATAACGAGTTCCAATATTCAAGTTTTGATCTTCTCGTTTGGTATAACCGCTATTATTTTTCAACACATCATTGGGACGCCCTTTAATGACAATTTTAGCTGGATTTTTCTTTGTAGCAGGTGTTGTTAAAGTTGGGTTTTCTGCTCGGTTTATTACGGTAGCAGTAAATCCATATTCAATATCAAGATCATTTTCCGTATCTGGAACATTATTAAACTTCTGTCTAGAACCCTTTTTAATTGTTGCATAGCGGATTTTTCCACTTTCAGAGTATACTGGGATTTCTAATGTGAAGTTCTCTTCATTATAGATGTAAATTTTCTTCTCTGATGGAATCGAAAAGGTAAAATCTACTTTAGGATCTTCATTTACAGCTGCTCGGAATCCAGTATTACTATCCACTGAGCTACTCTTACGAAGAACAGTTGACTCCGTTTTGTCATCCTGAATAGGCTCTGTATTTTTCTCCGAATTTTCAGTTTCTTTTTCCACGTTCTCTGTTTTTTGAGTCACAGTATCTTGTCTATTCGTGGTATCTTCTGAAATTTCTTTTTTTTCAACTACTTTATTTCTCAGCTTAGAGTTCACTGCAGTCACTAATTTTTGGTAGGCTCTATTCAATTCTTCTTGGTTTAGTGCACTGTTTAAACTAGCTTTTGCTGAAGCTAATTCAGTTGATAAATTAGCTAAGCTTTCTTCTGTTTTTATTGAATATACACCACTAGTAATGTTTGTTTCAATTTCTAAAATATAGTTTGCAAGTAAACTTTTATCTAATTCAGGTTGACTATCCTTCGCGTTACTCTGATCAGTACTGATCTTTTCACCATCTTGCATTAGTTCAACCTTATTAGCTGACTCTTCAGAAATTTTCAATTGATCAGCAGAAACAGCACCATTTCCTAAAAACATTAATAGTGTTGCAACTGCCACACTTGCAGCACCAAAACTATATTTTCGAATTGAAAAGCGCATAACCTTTTCTTTATCCTGTTTTTTAAGGTTTTTATTAATAATCTCTTTTTTCATCAATACTCCTTTAACTACCACTATCAATATAAAAATATATAGATTTTTATATATAATTATAAAGTATTATACCACTCATTCTATAATTTTTAAGTTCTTTTTGCAAGTTGTGGAAGATACTTTTATTTGTAAAAACTTAGTATTATTCTGAAAAGTAGCTTCTTGAATTCAAAAAAATGGAGAGGACATTTTGTCCTCTCCATTCTCTATATATCACTCAGCCTATTTGTCTAAAAAGATTACTTAAAGATAGAAGTTTTAAAGCTATCCGTCTGTTGTAAAAGTTTCTTGAATAGTTTTTCTTTTAGTGCAATTGTATTATCAAACTTAACAGAGCCGTTCTTCAAACTGATTCTATCTCTTTCAACAGCAGCAGAAAACGCTTGTTTTAAATCTTCGTAAGAATTATAGGTTGTGCCGTCGATTTCAACTGACTGAATTCCATTTTTCGCTTTTGTTACAACTTCATTGAAATATGCTTTCTTCCAATCTTCCAAAGTACTAAATTTATTATCAGACAGTTTCTTAATAATATAATCATCACCTAGAGTGGATTTACCTTCTTTTCTAGATTCATCCTTATATTTATTTGATGCATAACCTAGGAAACCTTTTTCATAACCATAGTAACCCCAAATTCTAAAGGTGTTGTGCTTAAAGGACATCGCTCCAGGAGCACCCTCACTTGTATTTCCACCATAGATACCAGTCATCATAGGAACAGTAACATAAGCAGAATCAAAATCGGAAGGATTATAAACTCTATTACCCGGACCACGGTTCGTCATGAAATTATTGGTTACCAAGTCATCTACTGTATGTAAAGGAATAGCTTTCTCTTCGTCGCTTAAAGGTCGAACCTTATCAAATTGATTCTTAGTGTTATTCCCCCTGTATTGTCTATCTACCTTCTTGAACCAAGCATTATTTAATTCTTGACTAGCTTTATTGAGGACAGCTTCTCCTTCCAGGTAATCTAGGAGCATGAGCGTATCATTGTACCCTTTCATATAACGATCAATCTCATCTCTAGACTTAAGATCATTTGGATTCGTATTATACCACTGATTTCCATCATTCAAACGTTCATAGGCCATATTGATACCTAAAGCTTTATATTCCCCGTTTGGATTCGATACTGAAGGAGTTTGTAGCATTCCTTGAGCAAATGCTTCAAGATCTGTTCCTTCGCGATGTCTTGAACCGCCTAGATAAACCATACGATCATTAACGTGAGTTGTTTCGTGCGTGAAGGCAGATACTCCAAAATCACTAATCATATCCGTTACCATAAAGAAGACTGAATCATCTTTATATGGATTAGCATAAACTCGAGCTACAGCTCCCATATTCCAGTTCGTATCATGATAGGTACCAGTTGGTCCAAATACTTCACGTACTGGTGCAACATCTTTACCTTTGTTAGTATGACCATAACGATCCGTACTGATTCCTTTGTAGTTCTGGTTATCTCGAACAGGAGTTGGGACCATATTGTTACTCTTCAATAATTGGTTACGTACTTTATCTAAAGACAAACGAGACCAGAAATCTAGATAATTTTGTTGTTCCTTAGCAACTTTATCAATTTCAGCCTTAAAGGCATTTCTTTCTGCATCAGTATTCTTACCATATTTCTCAAAAGAACTATAAGCCATGGTATTGTATGTTGAAATCAAGATCATATGGGCATCTTTTAAGTTCAAAAGTGGCAAGATCATTTTACCATGCATATCATTATTTAATCCTTCGTATGCTCTATGTTTCTTACCAGCAAACTCAGGATTCGTTGTTTTAGGTTCAACGATGTAAACATTATCTTTAGTTGATTTTATGAACCAATCATTCAGATCTCTATCACTTGTAAAGAGTTCCATATTGTATTTTAAAAACTCATGAAGATTACCCTTACCTGTTGAACCTGAAATTACTTCACGGTAGGCATCGTGAGTGCGATCACCTTTTATATTATTTTCCTTAGAACCGATATTGATAATCCTATCTAGGACATCTACATTTTTACCATAGAAATCTGGTTTGAATAACATAATCTCTTTGATGTTAAAATCTTCAAATTTAATTCCATAGTATCGATTGAGATAGGACAAACCAAGAAGTAGAGCAGCCTTATTATCATCTATTTTCTTAATCAAAGCACGTTTTGCAGCTTCATCAGTATTTAGCTGATGATCTTGGTTGTGAACAAGTTTCGTAATAAATTTACCAAGATTCTCTTTTACGAACTTGAAACTCTCTTCCAGATAAAGATTCTTAATGGCATTTACTTTTCCGTCACCAAGTCTATTTAAATGTTTATAAATGGTATCAGACTGTAACTCAACTGGACTCAATTTTTCTAGAATTGATTGGATTAAATCACTTCTATCCTTATCAACGATATTTGGAGTATAAACTATTTCACCAAGTTCTACAATACTATACTCTTTAACTTGTTTCACTTTAGAGCTATCTTTAGCAACAACAAGTAATTCTTCTTTCGTTCCGTCAGCATAGTGAATCAAAATCTTATCAATATCAGATAAATCTGTTACAAACTGTCCATTTTTCAAACCTGTAACAGAAAGAACTTCTTTCGTAACCAAGTTTGAACTAGCTCCCAATTTATTGGCCTGATTGACAATCCACTCTTTATTATAGAAAGGTTGTAATTTTTCGATATTGCGATAAGCAAGTTCACGGTCAATTCTGTAATCTTGAGTATCTTTATAGGTCTCATCTAATGATTTTGTATTGTTGAGAGTGTCTTCAATTAGAGGTTTAATTTCAAACTTATCAGCAGTGATTCCCATTGCATCAATCTTGGTATTAGCTTCTTCGAGACTAATTTCTCTAATTCTATGTGAACGAGAATATTTGAACGAATGTTTACCTGCACTAACATCTTTTACAACAAAGTTTCTTTCAAGAGCATTATTCGTGAAGTATCCCCCATCGTAATCAATATCACCGGAACCATAGAATTCTTCACCGTTCTCAACTTTCATCATTGAAACATTATTTTCAAGTTTACCCCATACCCAGTTCTTACTGATGAAACCTCCAACATCTACAGGTGATTTAACTTTAATTGTTCCTTTAGCGACTGAATTTCGTACAGTCCCATATTTACCGATGCCATTAGGGTCCGAACTATTGTCAACAGTAGACGCAAGACCAGCAGCCCGAGCCTTAGTTGCTGTAATATCAGCTTCTACATATGTTTTATTCGCATGGCCTTTCCAAATCTCACCCACAATACCAGCAAGATTCCATCCTTTATCCCCAACACCATCAATTTTACCAATGAAAGCAACATTATTAACTTTAGCGCCCTCGCCATCTAATTTATTAACCACACCAGCAATATCATTTTTCGCAATAATATGGCCTGTAACTTTGACATTTTCGATTACAGCATTTTTAACAATTCTTGCAACGGGTGCAATATTTTCTGCCCAAGGCATATTAATATTCACATTGCCAAGGTTGATATTCTTCACAGAAGCATTTTCAATACGCTCAAACAATGGTCGAGCGATATTATGAATGGTATACTGTTTTCCATCAACACTTGTTAAATGACCATTAAATACACCTGGTACATATTGTTTATTTGGAGTTGGAACATTTGCTGCGTTCAAATCTGCACCAAGCTTAAACGTCCCCTTACGATTAGCTTGCATTGCTTTTACCAATTCATTGAAATCGTAGTAGACATTCTCTTCGTGAGATTTTGGCTTGGCAAAATAATGAACATATTCTTCACTGAGTTCATTACCATTAGTATGCTGAACTAGATCAGGAGCTTTAGCAGTGACCTTGTATAGTGTTTTTCCATCGACAGTAACTTCTTCGATTTTATCCACAGCAAGACGGGTCACCTTATTATCATGCGTAGCGATTTTTAGATAGTATGGTTTTACATCAGTTGGAACAGAAGTTAAGAAGCTACTATCCGTTTCAACACCATCAGTATCAACACTTATTAAGCTTGTTTCTTTAATATTTTTGACTTCAACTTTTTTGAGGTCAATTCTTAGTGGTTCTTCCCTTAGAACTTCTTCTTCATCACCTTCACCACGGTCATAAACCATCTTGGTTTCGAGTTTATAATCCTTGTAGTACTGCAAATCTGTCAGGCTAGCTGTTAAGTTGTCTGGCGAAATAGTCAATGTTTTGACAATTTCATCACCCTTTTTAAGAGTTAGGGTAATGGATTTTATAGTTGCCTTACTTGGGTTTTCCAAATTGTAACGAATTTGAGATGTTCGTTTTAAATCTTTAACATCGATAAGCGACAAACTTAAAATTGGTTTTTCAAAGTTTTTAGTTCCTAATTTAACGATACGATCTTGATCTAACTCCAAAACCTGTTCGACAACTTTCGGTGCTTCTTCAGTCTTCAGTCCTTTAATTGTCTTATAAGTCTTTATAACCTTTTTCTGTCCGTCTTTTCCTTCTTTGACAGTAACTCTTTCACCTTTTTTAAGTTGATCATCTTCTTCAACCTTTTCCTTAAACGGAATCTTTTCAAGACTTTCTTCTACCAGAGTTCCTTCAATTGGTTTTGTACCACGGCTTATTTTTTTAATGACTGGTTCTTTGATGACAATGGTTGTTGTATTTAAAACTTGATCAGTCTCAATACCGTCGAGAGTCTTATAAGTCGTTTTGGTAATTTGACTACCCTTTTCTCCATCTTGGATGACAGTTTCTTCATCCGTATATTTGGTTGGATCTTCGATAATTTCTGTCTTATAGTCAATCTCCGTAGTAGTTTCTTTCGTAACCGCGCCCTCAGTTACTTTATATTCAGGTAACTTTTCTTGAACTACCGACTCACCTTCTTTACCTGGCTCCTGAGTACCTTTAACTTCAATCTTGCCTGTATATTCTGACTGTGGTTCTTGAACTAAGGATTCTCCCTCTTTGCCTGGCTCCTGAGTGCCTTTAGCTTCAATCTTGCCTGTATATTCCGCCTGTGGTTCTTGAACTAAGGATTCTCCCTCTTTGCCTGGCTCCTGAGTGCCTTTAGCTTCAATCTTGCCTGTATATTCCGCCTGTGGTTCTTGAACTAAGGATTCTCCCTCTTTGCCTGGCTCCTGAGTACCTTTAGCTTCAATCTTGCCTGTATATTCTGACTGTGGCTCTTGAACTAAGGACTCTCCCTCTTTGCCTGGTTCCTGAGTGCCTTTAGCTTCAATCTTGCCTGTATATTCTGACTGTGGCTCTTGAACTAAGGACTCTCCCTCTTTGCCTGGTTCCTGAGTGCCTTTAGCTTCAATCTTGCCTGTATATTCCGTCTGTGGTTCTTCAACTACCGACTCACCTTTTTTACTGCTTGTATTGGTACTAGATTTTGATTCTTTAAAGTAACCAACATACTCATATCCTTCAATATGAATAACACCTTTAGCCAAACCTTCATGTGTAGATGCAGAAATAGTTTGGTTATACGAAAGTAACTCTTTATTTTCAAATGCAAAGGCAGTAAAAGGTACAAAATTGCTGACGCCGATAGAGCTAATTAACAGAATACCAAGTACTTTACTACGGTGTTTCTTGGAAACTAATAAAACCGCTAGTGAGGCTGTTGCCAACCCAAGACCTGCCAAAGCAAGCTCCTTACTTCCTGTGTATGGAAGTTGTTGACTGTTAGTCTCCTTCTTGCGATAAACTACATAAATAATATCTTCATCTTGAAATTCTGTAGGAACCTCATGGTGAATCAAGGCTTTTTCAGACTCGGTCAATTCCTGCTCCGCCAGATAACGGTAATGCACACTATGAACACCACCAATTTCATTGGCTTGCACCTTATCTACTAAAAGGGTACTGGCACCAAAAAGGAAGGCCCCGATAGCTACAGGACCTACCCCAACAGTGAGCTTACGAATCGAATATTTGGTAATTTTTTCTAGTTGTTGTTTTGTCTTTTTCATTCTCACGACTTTCTGATAGAATCTTCTGGATACTGCGCACGCGCACCTCCGATTAATTTTGGACGACTTGCAAGAGCCGTTACATGGGCATGCCCAATTTCTCTCAAAAGAGGGCGAATCGGAACCTGAACATGCTTGACATGCATGCCAATCGCAGTATCTCCGATATCCAATCCAGCATGGGCCTTGATAAATTCAACCTCAACTGGATCCTGCATAAACTTGAAGGCTGCCAACTGACCTGAACCTCCTGCATGAAGTGTCGGAAGGACACTGACGATTTCCAGGCCAAACTGCTCTGCCACCTGACGTTCCACAACGAGGGCTCGATTGACATGTTCACAACCTTGAACGGCTAGATGAATTCCTTTTTCCTCTAGGATAGCTAGAATGGTCTTCACAATAACTTCCCCAATTTCTTGACTGGCTTCCTTGCCAATCGGACC